>CAZOPS010000001.1:0-785 GCA_964581885.1 uncultured Candidatus Saccharibacteria bacterium
CTCACAGCCTTTGGCTCCGCAAGCCAACGCTCTATCCATTGAGCTACGAGGACATCAAAAAAGCAAAACTAATCGCAAGCCATCCGTGCACAATTCAACTCAAGCCCGTCTTGTCCGAAAGCCAATGTGCGGAACGCTCCATCCAATCTGTTGGGGGTCCAGCTATGTACTCTATATGCTCTGATAAAACGCGCTTTAACTGTTGCTCGTCAACTTCTCTCAAAAGCATTATGAGTTGGCCGGGAAACCCTTTTCTAGTATTAATAACAAGAACTTGCTCTCCCCCTAGAGTTTTAAACCAAAACCTATCCAAATCCTCCCATAAATATACCTTGCCAGAAAAAGAAACTCCATCCGAAGTAACTTTATGGTGCAAAGTTTGTGGCTCCTTTGTTGATAGCAAATAACTCACAAATGTAATTGCAAACACAACCCCCAGCAAAAGAAATTCTCTTAGGAAGAGTGCTACAAAACTAACCAAGACCACAAGCACAGCAACAGTTGTAAACCAACTTTCGTCGCGCTTTTTAAACGGCCTTTCTGGGGCCTCCCACTCCAGGAGAACTTCTTCACCCCGCACATCAGATGATTTCTGCTGATCTTCTGAATATTTTAAAGTTTCTTCACGTGTTTCCATCTATTGTAAAAATCACCCCCTATCTTATCAAGACACACCTAATTGGACACTTAACAAACCTTTGCTGGCGGTGGGAGCAGGATTCGAACCTGCGGTCCCGGAAACCGGAACACTGGTTTTCAAGACCAGCGCTTTAAACCACTCAGCC
>CAZOPS010000001.1:885-23749 GCA_964581885.1 uncultured Candidatus Saccharibacteria bacterium
ATCCCACCTCAGCAAACAAACAAGCTTACACTGGTTTTTCCCGTAAAACAGCCAAGAAGGCTGTTCACGGGATTAATTCGATTCTCGCATCAGGCTACTCATACGCTTGCCTTCTGCGAATCTCATTGAACAAGACCAGCGCTTTAAACCCCACCTACGCTCCGATAAACCGGAGCTTCGGCGGACTAATTCGACTTTCGATTCTTCCAACAGATTGGAACAATCGAGTCTCATTGAGCACTCAGCCATCCCACCTCAGCAAACAAACAAGCTTACACTGGTTTTTCCCGTAAAACAGCCAAAGGCGGGCTACCGACAAAAAGAGTATTAACCATAAGGAGAACTACCACTTTTTCCACCTTAATAGTACCAAGAATTATACAAAATTACTAGTTACTACTGTGGGCTATAACTAAACCCCACACAGACCTAGCCCCGCCTCTCTTCAAGGCTCTTGCAGCTTCTGAAAGCGTGGCTCCAGTGGCACAAACATCATCTACCAAGACAATGTTTTTTCCCGACAAATTTTTCCCACACGAAAAGGCATTGCGAACATTCGAGGTTCTTTCCCGCCCATCTAGCTTAGTTTGACTCTTAGTATAGCGCTCGCGTCGCAACCACGAAGAGAATACCTCCAAGCCTAGACTCTCAGCTATGTAATTTGTAAAAATCTCAGATTGATTAAAACCACGCTCCCAAAACCGCAAAGGATGCAACGGAATAGGCACCAAAACTGAACCAGGTAAAAAGGAAATAGAACTGTACTCTAACCATAGACAAACCAAATCAGACAGGCGCGAAAACAACGCCCACTCTCCCCAGTACTTAGCACGAAGAATTGCAGACCTCAAAGGTCCATAATACTCGAAAGGGGCGAGGAGGCGATCTAAACTGTACCGGGTTACACACCCCGGATGAGTAAAGCCACCAATAGCGGGCCTGCCACAAACTGCACAAAATTGGGAAGAAGAATAAGATAAGTTTTTTTCACAGGTAGGACACAACCAAAAGCCCGCACCCCCACAACCAACACATTTTCGGGGAAAAAGGAAACCAATTATAGTTTTCCCCAACTTATCCACAACTACTCTTAGTACCGTGAGTACAGTCATAGGAAACGAACAATGTTATAGTTTCAAGCCCATTAATCTTATAGCTTAGTTTGTATTAACTGCTGGCTTATGCTATACTTGAAGCTGTATCCAGTACACAATATCATATACAGCACTCTAACAATTTGTGGGGATGACCTGGTTTCGATTGAAAACAAGGTCTAGATCTTCAAGCCGAGTGGCAACTCGTTAAACGCCGAGATTCTAGCTTCGCTAATTAGCGGAGCGGAACAAGGCAAAATACATGCCAACTTAATCTCTAAAGTAGAGGAGTCAATCAACCGACTAGCATCGGTGTTTGTTTCCCCTACTCCTCAGTACGCATTTGCGTAAGCTGGGGTGTCCACTTGGCGTTCTCCCGATGAGGCCATGTTGGGCATTATCTAGTCGGGATGCGGTGTAAAAACTTGGTTTTGTTTTATACCAAAGAACTTATAAACCACGCTCAGACAACGGTTGGTTAGCTTTTTCCATCCTGAGTATTATTAAAGTTAACTATGCTTGTAAATAGGTCTAGAAGGAGTTTTCGAGACGGGGGTTCGACTCCCCCCATCTCCACCATCCCGATATACAGAGTTGGCAAAGCCAACTCCCATCGGGATTGCCCCGCAGGAAGCGCGGAGCGCTTTGGATTGTGGGGCACCCAAGAAAAAAAACAAAAAACCCGTCTTGCGACGGGATTTTCTTTTCCTTTTACTCTATTGAAATTTTACAATCAGCGCCCCAATTCCTCTTTTATTGCCCTTTCTGCATCCCGCTGCATAGCACGCTCTTTCAATTCCTGACGCCGATCCTTCTTTGTCTTACCCTTACAGACACCCAACTTCAACTTTGCCAAACCTCTCCGTAGATACAACTTTAAAGGAACAACAGTTATACCTTTTCGAGAAGCTAACCCTACCAAGCGGGCAATTTCCGACTTTTTCAAAAGGAGCTTCCTTTTCCTTTGGGGATCAAAAGCGTCGCGTGGTGCTTTAGGATAAGGGTCAATTCTCATTCCCAAAACGAAGGCCTCGCCCCCTATAATTTTTACGTAACTAGAACCAAGACTAACTCGCCCCATTCTTATGCTCTTTATCTCAGGGCCCTGCAACTCCATACCTGCCTCCAAAGTTTCCAAAACTTTGAAGCGATGATGTGCACGCCTGTTAGTTGTTATAATTTTAACCATAAGCACACCCCCCCTCTCCCTCTCTATTCAAGAATACCTAAATAAAGCTGTTTGCTTGTCACAAAATAAAGATTTTTCCCATCTTTGCAAATTGCCAAATCACGCGCATCCCTGAGTTCATCAGCTCGAAATTGGGAATCTAACCTCCCATACTTGTCAAACTTAAGCACACGCGAATTTTGCGAATCTAACAAGTACAAGAATGTAGAATTAGGCCAAACAGCAATAGCATCAACACTTTTTAGAGGCTTGTCTAACTCAGTTCGCAGATAAAAATCCTGCTCGCGGCCTCTTCTAAATTTGTAAAGGTCTTGAGACCACACATAAACATCGCCATCAATAGCCATAACTGCGGTTTTTATTACTTCTATGTTATCTCCTAACCAAGGCGTGTGCTCATAACCATTTCCAGTAAAATAAAACTTAAAAATTTGGTTTTGACTTGCAGAAAGAGCATAAACCCAGTCGGAAAACAAAGAAACAGCCACCACCTCCCACTGAGCGCTTAAAGGCTGCGTTTCGCCCAACTCAAGATTCTGACTTAGCATTGCAAAACCCCGCTCCCCCCAAACCAACACATCCTCTTCGTAATTCGAAAGCCCTTTTAATTCCCCAGAAAATGAAAGTGGCACAGACGCTATCGTTGGGGGGGAAACCGCCAGATTAGAAAAATGCCAAATTTTGGCGTTCTCCTTATCCAAAATAAGCAAAGAGTCTTCCCCGCTAAAAAAGTTTACAGATACTAAGTCCGCAGTTTCCCCTATACTTGAAAAATCAAAGATCTCTTTCACATCAATATCCTGAATCTTAAGAATTTCACTTTCTACTTCCAAAAAGCCCTCCCGGACAACGCTAGCGCGGCGTTGCGGAATACCCAATCTTTCCGCCCGCAACAGCTCCTCTCGGCCCAAATTAAGATGTTCTCTGGCTTCCCTATCATCTAGGCCTACTAAATCCTGGGCATTTTTTAAACTCTCCTCTGCCTTCTGGATGGCAAGCAAGGCTCCTTCCTTTCTAACAACATTCCTTTGCTTAACCAAGGTAAAACCAACAGAACCCAAGAAAACTAGAGAAATCATAACCAACAAAATAGTTGCCGATCTTGGGGTCATATCCTTAACAGCATTTCGGGAATACTCCATAAATCTCATAGAAGTAACGCTAAGGCAGCAAAGAAAGCTAAAAGTGCAAAAATACAATTTACAAGACCAAGGGCATACACCCAAGAAGAAATACTAGTTTTAACTTGGGTCACAAGGATGTGAATCTGCCGAATAACCAAAATAGAAAACAAAGCATAGCAGAAAACTAAAAAACCTAAAATATGCCCAATTAAAGAACTAATATCCAACTGTAAGGGAATTACTTCCTCAATCATGTTCAATCATGTAATTGGGCAAGATCTGTAATCAAATCGTGAACTCGAGCAGGATTGGGCACAGCAATAAAGTCAAACTCTCGTGCTTCGGCAGCAGTTTGAACGTACAAATCCCCATAATTGAAAAGTGTGCGCATAAGACCCCCTACGCTATAGGTAACATCTTGAATCTGCCTCAGCTCAGCTTCTGAAACCCGAAAGAAAAGGAAACCATAGTAGTCCAAATCAACTACTCGTTGGTTCGTTACCAAATAAATATTGAAAAACCAAGAAAGAAACGACAATAGAGTATACCCGCAACAAAAAAGATACCAAAGAGTAATGAATAATAACCGTACTCTAAAAGGGACATTAACAACATCCAAAAAGGTATCCTTAAGAACAGTTGTAACAAGAATCGGAAACGCCACCAAAAAAAGAAGGATAAAGATCCACGGTAGATTGGTTATGGGATGTTTCCTTAGAAGGAGTTGGACCTCTTCCCCTGGCTCCTGGTCGGCAAACTCAACGTTGCGGGGTTTTTCTATATAA
The DNA here is from genome assembly GCA_964581885.1 of uncultured Candidatus Saccharibacteria bacterium. Taxonomy (GTDB): domain Bacteria; phylum Patescibacteriota; class WWE3; order JAUXAW01; family JAYEID01; genus JAYEID01. The sequence goes on from CAZOPS010000001.1 coordinate 5,078, forward strand.
GCAGAAAGGGCCGATCTTTTCTTTTTCCGGGAATATGTATTCTTCATTTGTTCTAACATTATACCACGGGGCAACGCTACTTAAGATCTCGGTAAAGACTTTCCGCATCAGGATAAAGTTGGCGAAGAGCCAGCGCCTGCTCCAGCGCTTGAAGCGCTTCTTCCTTCTTTCCTCCTAACTTGTAAGCTAGTGCGCGAAGATACCACAAAGAAGGATCGGTAACACACAAATCCAAGGCATATTTAGTATATTTGTCCAAATTTGCTTGGTATTTAGAATCAACCTGAGCTAAAACATAGTAGGTAGAAATAACGGACTTCAAAGTAACCAGGTTTCTTGGATTCAATCGAACTGTTCTACTTGCTTCCTGGGCAGAATACGTTCCAAAAACGTCTGGTTCCGCTCCTGCCTTGGCCAGTACTGCATAACCTCTTGCCAAATCTTTATGGTAGCGGGGTTCCCAAGGCCACAATGTTGTTGCTTGCTCCAATACTAAAACACTCTGCGCCACGTATCCTCTTTGAGCCAAAACCCGCCCACGTGCATATTTCAGGTCTGCCAAAAACCTTACCACAATAACACCCAGTAAACTAAGGGTTAAAAAGATTGTCAGAAACAACAGAATAGCTTGCTTTCTTTCCATATCAGATATCAGGCTCAAAAGAATATAAACAACACAAAAAGGCTGGGTACAACCAAAAGAGGAGCGCAGTCGGTACTACTGAAAATCCAAAAAAGTTAGTAACAAGCAAACTTATCCAACCGCAAAGTAACGCCAGATTCAAATACCAAAGTATCTTTACCCCACTACCATGTTGCCCCCGCCAACCAGCAGTAATGCTAGCCAAAGAACGCCAAATAAAAGTTCCTACAAATAACAAGTAGGTAAGCAGGCCAACAAGCCCCTGCTCAGTAAGAATATCTAAATACTCATTATGGGCTTTGTTATAAAGAAACTCCCACTCAGACGTATCGTTTAGTGCTGCTGGACGATAGGGTAAAAAAGCATATGCAAATGTTTCTGGCCCAGTCCCCACTAAAGATACCTTTGGAGAGCTTCGCCACAAATCAAGCGCGCCCTGCCAAACAATTTTTCTTATCTGGGCAGTATCCCCTCCCCCCATACTGCCGAGCTCTGCTGCATACACTTGCCACTCTCTAGCCAATTGCTCCCAAGCGCCTTCTAATCGTGACATGTACGGCCCAAAATAACAACAAATCACAACACCATACGCAATTAACAAAACAGCAGCGGCAACATTACTGCGTAACCACTGCGACCGGAGAAAAAAAATAATAAAGAAGACGGTTACCATCACAATAAAACCTAAGAGCCCAGATAATGAATAAGTAAACCAAAAGGCAATAAACAGAATTACTGACAAAAGAAAGAGCACTACCTTAAAACCAGGTCTTTCTTCCGCAAAGTAAAAAGCCCAAGATACAGGAATAACCATTAGTAACCAAGCAGCCAACCAGTTTGGCTGGCCCAGAAAGGAAAAGACCCGAGAAGCAGAATCCTGTACCCAATAATCATTATCAATCCCAAAATGTTGAAGAATAGCATATGCACTAACAAAAAACCCTGAAAGCAACAACACAGCACAAAATTTAGTTACCCTTGTTGCATCTTCCCTAAACTCTAAAATAAAAACCAGAAAAAGTGTCAAATATGCTAATAAACTAAGAAAACCTCCATGAAAGCGGGTATAATAACCAAAAATTGAGGTGTAAATATGCATAGAAAAAGATACAGAGAACACAAAGCAGATCAAGTATGCGATAAGAGGCCTTACCCACAGCAAAGGCCTAAAAATAGCCCAAAGGGATTGACGGGCGTCAAAAATAGACCTAATAACAAAGCAGCTCCCAATAAGCACTGCCAGAAAGTAAACAAAAACCATCTTGGGAAACTCAAAAAGTTCGTACGTCCACGGACAAACCAGTAATGGCGTTATTAAAAACAACAAGACATATAAGAGGTAAATAATGCCGTCGCATATTGACACTATTCGATTTTCCATAGTATGCTTAGAATAACACTACTTGCCCAAAAGTTTAACTTAAGAAAGTAAGTGCCCAACCATGATTTCAAAAACTCTGCTCAAATTAATTGATGAGGCTATCCTACCTGCAATTATAGTAATTGCGGGGAAGATCTTGGGAATAGCTATTCTCTCTATCTACCTAGATGTACCCTTCACTCTAAATTTAGCAACTGCTGCAGAACCCTACGCTAACACAGTAAACAAGTATTCCAACCTCTTTTCCTATGGTGCTGTTACTCTAGGGATGATTTTTATCTTAATTCGCTCCTATCTCTTCCACACAACGCACATCAGCCCAAAAATAACTCTTCGTCTGTACGAACTAAATTTAACAGCATTAATTGAAACCACCTACGAACTATTTCACCAAGCAGTTGTATGGCTTTCTTACCAATGGCTCCTTACTATCCTGTTTCTGCTTCAAGCCTATTGGAACCTTGTCCCATGGGAGTATTCGCTTTCTATTTCATTTGTAACACTAATATTTACTAGCCTATTCATAATTGATATAGACCGGGAAATAGATATTGCCAAACCATGAAACGCCTACCTAATTTACTTACCAATACAGCATTAGCAAGCATTTTAGTAGTTCTAGTATTAGGGCCTGTAGGTATCGTGGGCTACCTAGGTGGTATTGATCCCCAAGTTGATCTGGGATCCTTTCTTGGAGCTACAGTTAATTCTAAGGGAGAGGTCTTGCAAAAAGAAAAAGAGGGTACAATAAAAAAAATTGCAGTTAAAACTTTTTGGGGACAACAAGCCACGTATAGACGCGCAATTAATCTCAAAAACAATACAACTTCAACCCAAACATACCAACTGGAGATACTAAAAGTAAACGGTGATTTTTCAGAAGAACAAGAAATCCTTGCCCGTTTTAGCCCTAATCAAAAAGATACCGTAACTTTAAAACCTAAGGAATCTTGCTGGATAGATATAGTAGTTACCGCACCAGAACAACCAAATGTAAGCCCCTCCACTACCTACATAACAGTAGCTATCTGGAATCTCTAAAGCAAGTCGTTTCCACCCAAAACATAAACAATAACCCAAACTAGTAGCCCCCAGAAGAGAACAGACAAGAGAAGCGGTAAGTCCAAGAGCAACACCCTTGCTGGAGACTCTCCTTCCCTTTTCTCATAAATTACGTACAAATAGCGAGTTACGCCATAGATAACAACGGGAACTGTCAATAACATCCATTTTGGTGAGGCTAAAATAGAAGGCAACAATTCCTGAAAAGCGCTAACAGTAGGTGATGTTTGAAACGCAAAAAATGAATAAGAGATTATGGTAAAAGCAGAAAATGTCGAAATAGCAGAATCTAATAGGGTATCGGGATAATCCCTCAACGCAGCCCTGGTGTCAAATGTTTGCCCGTGGGACTCCAAAAGTGTTCTTTCCGACCTCCTTTTTCCAAAAGCCATAAGAAGGGAAAGCCCAATAGTAGTCAACACTAGCCAGGAAGAAATTGAAACAGGCACTACAAGCGCACCCGCAAAAACCCGAAAAATAAAACCTAATGCAATAGTAAGGGCATCAACAATAATTATGTCACGCAAAACTACACTGTAAGCAAGCTGCAACCCAACATAAGCCAGCACAATAATAAAGAAATAAGGGGAAAGTCTAAAAGAAAAATACAAAGCAGGAATTAAAAAAGATATACAACTCAGCAGGGCTTTTATTGGAGATAACGCGCCACTAGCAATGGGGCGGTTCTTCTTCACCGGATGTTGGCGATCCTTTTCCCTATCCATAATATCGTTAAAAATATACATTACCGAAGATGTAATGCAAAACACAACAAATCCTGCTGTCACCCTTAGCAGGACAAGTGGTTCAAACAAGTTACCAACAAGGAAAGCTGCTCCAAAAAGAATTACATTCTTAAGCCATTGACTCGGCCGTGCTGATATTAAGATAAGACGTAATGTATTTATTAATTCCATAAGCAACCCCCCTATTTAGGCATGGCTAATACACATTTGAATTTTAACATTACCTAGGCTACTATACCACTTGCAATGATGTCTACAGTGCATACTTTTACAGGAATTGTAATTGGACTAAAAGTTCCCTCGTGGCCAATAGCTCTTTTACTCTCATTTTTCTCTCACTTTGCTCTTGACCTAATTCCTCACTGGGATTTCTTTAGTTTTAAAGACGAGATCACTACCAAAGATAAGATAAACGCAGGATTAGACGTTTTTGGAGGACTTGTACTGGGGAGTATCTTTATAGTTAATGCATTGCCAAATATTCAGCAGGCTTTGATTCTTACTGGAACTTGCGCTTTAGCAAATCTACCCGATGCTCTCGAAGCACCCTACGTATTCTGGAACAATAAAAACTGGCTGACAACAGAAGTGTTGAATATTCAACATATCTTCCACGGAAGGGCGCATCTTCCGTGGGGAATCATAACTCAACTCGGAGTCGCAGCTCTAGGAGCTCTCCTTCTCCTCTTTACCAAATAGAAATTTGAAAAGACCCGAACTTCCCCAGTTAACAATACTCAAAACAAAAGCAACTAAACCTCCCGCTGTTAGCAAGGTCAAAAATCGACCTTTCTGCACAGTATACAAAGCCAACAAACCACAAACAAAAGTAAGAGCCCAGTAAAAAACAGCAACCTGTCTCTGACTTAAACCTAATCTAAGCAAATGATGATGAAGATGAGCAGAATCCCCCCAAACAGGTGATGTTCCTTGCAAAATCCTTCTAAAAATTGCTACTACAGCGTCGAGAGTAGGCACTAGTAGTACCAAAATAGCTGTAGCTACCTTTGCTGTAGAAAGGATAGACAAAGATGCAATAATAAGCCCACAAGACGTGGCACCAAATCCCCAAAGAATTTTAGAGGGGTGCCAAGTAGCTGGAAGTAATCCCAATGCAGCGCCGCCTGCTACAGAAAACAAAATAGCTGTTCGTATCTGCATAGGACTTCCATTTGAAACACGCAAAGAAATCAAACTCAAAAACAAACACGTCAAGAACACTATTCCCGAAAACTGCCCATCTACACCATTGGACCAAGACAACATATTCATAACCCACACAATCCAAAAAAGAGCAAACAAATTAGCTAAAACTAAAATACTGTGCTGTCCAAACAAATTAATTGTAACTTCCCAAGTATCTAAACGAACAATACCTCCAAACGGATTGCGGAAAAAAAGTACACCAACACCAAAGGAAACTACTATTAAAGCTGCTATAATCTCGGTAATTAGTCTTACATAAGGATTAAGCTCATTAAATTTTCCCGAGGCCCCTCGATCGTCAAGGAACCCAACGAGCCCCATCAAAACAGCACCGAGCCAAATACCAAGTAGCTCAGTTCCCATAGGTACGAACAAGAAAGACCCCACTATAAACGCTAGTAGGAAAGCTAAAAATCCAGCACGAGGAAGTGGCTTCCTGTGCAAAATAGCAGGGTGTTCATGGTGCGCGGGATCATCCACAGCGCCTAGGTTTTTTGCAAGGACTCTAACTGCAGGAGTTGCTATATACGCTGCTATAAAAGACACGGAGCCCGCTAAAAACAGGCGGCCTTCCACAGTAACTTGGTACGAAGACGCAACATTCACAATAATGCGAACTAGAGACACAAAAAAAGCACTTTGAGTAGCCGTTGCCAAAACCTTCACAGCAAGAACCAAATCTTGCTCCCGATTCTCCCAAAGAACATTTACAAAAACTAGATTCAACAAAAGAATAATGGTAGCTATTGCTGGAAACAGATAAAGAAGAGGTGCGGGAACAAGCTGCGAACTACCCCACGGTTGACTATAAAAAAAGGGTACCTGCTTCGGTACTAATGTAGAAAAATTTATAACCAACCCCCACAAAACCCAAACAATCAAAAGGTTAACGCACACCCATATTTTGCTACTAAAGCTTTTCAAAAACTGGAAAGATGCCAAATTCATGGTTGAAAATCTACACAAGCCTGACCCTCACAAAAAAGAATGGTTTCCCTGATTATATAAAAATAATCACCTTGCGGCCGACTATCAATAACATCACCCTCTCCAAGAAGCGATGCTCCTGCATACGGCGCCACACCAGAAGAAAGCACATAAGTAGTAGGAACAGAATCAAAAATACGCTGTGCATAATATTTAACCTGATAAAAATCCAAAATTGTGTGGCACACTAAAGGTTCGCCATTCCATGTGCTAGCAATATTATTAATAGTACTTCTCGTATCCATTTTGTGTGTTTTTTTAAAAATCTTCAAATTCAAAAAAAGGAAAGAACAGAAAACACAACTGAAAAACAACCAAGTAATATTAACAGCGCCCATACGAGATATAAGGACAGCTAAAAGAAGGCTAAAAGGTATTACCACAAAAATAAGATAGCGTGGTACAAACAGTGGAGTTGCAACCTGCGATATCGCATATGTCAAAAGAACAGGCAGTATTGTAAAAAAAGCTAAAGACAAAAAAGTACGGTCTCTTTCAATTTTTAGAACAAAGAAACGATATAAAATAACTAACAAAGCTACCCAAAAACCAAAACCAATAATAAATCTAACATCAAAGCTTGTAACTGCACCATCAAGTATTAACTCGCCAAAAAACGTAAACATATGTCCCCACGTGGTTTTCTCAATCCAGAACTGGGAAGACACTTCGGATACTTGTCTAAGAACTATAACCAGCCACGGTATATAACCTATCGAAATAGTAAACAAGGATAACACAAGGGGTTTCAGGTGTTTACTAAAGTTATTCCAATAGATAAAAGCGGCAATCAGTTCCACAATCAAGGCTATTACCATAAAATTATGGGTATACAGTCCCAAAAGAGCCACCAAGACAAAAAGAGCCCACTTTTTTGAAAAAAGAAAATAAAAACTTAAACTTACCAAAAACGAGAGAAGTGTATACATGCGAACTTCAAAAGCATAGTAAAAAAAGAACGGATTACCCAAAACAAAAAGGGCTGCAAAAATACCTACGCGCCGAGAATATAATTTTTTAGCAATAAAAAACACACAAACACCAGTAAAAACAAAAAATATAATTGAGAGCAACCTTACAGCAATTTCGCTGCTACCAACCACTTGCATCCAACCAGCTAAAATTAAGTAATAGAGGGGAGGATTGAAGTCATTTATAGTAACAGAAATAATCTGAGAAAGAGGGAGATTGCTCAGCACTACAGAAAATGCTTCATCCCGCCAAAGACTCTGCGTTAAGATGTTAGGAACAATTCTAAAAAACATACTAAGTCGAAGATTTAAATTTTCTCTGTAACCCAATACTCTAATCGCTTACCTAACATCAGGCGGGTATGAGAATCTAGGCCGGGCAAAGTAGCCATAAACAAAGTGGCTATAGGCATAAGGAACCATTGCAAATAATGCGCGGGCAGCTGCCACCATTGCACGCTTTCTGGGCGCGGGGGACGCAACGCACTGTCTAGGAAGATCACTGCCACCAAGCCTAAAAGAGAAAAAGCCAACAACGTTTGGGAAACCCCCATCAAATTTTGACCTAAGGTTGTTTGCGCAAAAACAGGATTCAAAAGCGGCGGCAAGTTTGCACCCAATGTAATTAAAAACCAATTCGTGGACCAAAGCACGTGACTTTCAACAAGTTTGAAGAGCCTCAAAAACCTCTCAGCAAAAGGGATTTCCGGGTGCTTCAAAAACTGAAGGGCAGCGTACGGAATATCAGAAGCTCCCCAAGCATGCCGCTTGCACTGCTTATAACGGTTAACAAGAGATTTAAAGTATGTCTGTCCTTCTGGAGCATCTACACTGGTAGGGAGAAAAATAGGCTTCACTTCTACCTGACCCTTGAAGTTAAAGAAGCATTGTAAAAAGATATGCCAATCTTCGGGAATAATGTCAGTATCCCAATAACCCACTTCATGAATCATCTTAAAACTAGTCGAATAACAAGAGTAGTTAAAAAACAGTCGGGTAGGTTCTTGCAAATCCGACACATGAATAATATTACCCAAAATACCAACTACACGAGTAAAGGCCGGAACCTTCCAAATATTGTTGTACCAAAATATAGGCGATTGCCAAAACCTACGATACCTGCTGGGGTTTTTCACAAATTCGTAGGTAAGTGTTTCAAAATACTTGGGGTGGAACTGAGCATCAGCATCACAGGAAGTTAGAGTAACATAATCCAAGTCAACACCTGCCTCGACAAGATTCTCATGCGCTATCTGTGCTGCCCAAGCCATATTAGACGCTTTCCCTACCACCTCGCCCACTAAATCAGCAGGGTGAAACGTTGTCCATAATCTACCAAATTTGTCCTCGTACCTATTCTTCAAGATGCGTGCGGTCTCCCGCGAGCTCTCAACCCGTTCTTCCATAGCCAACACCACAAAAATCTTAGAAGTGTCCAAGGTCTGATTAGCCAACGCCTCCAAATTACCAGCAATAACGTTTACAGGCTCCCCAGCATTTGGAATTATAACCACGTGCCGAATATCATCCCAATTTAAAAACCCATCTGAACGTTCTTTATGGTAACGCTCTTGCCAATCACGTTCTTCCGACTTTTTTATTCGGCCATAACCCTGTATGCCATAAACCACCAGCTTCAAAGATCGGTAAAGCCAATACACATTAAATCCAATAATAAAATAGGAAACCCAACGAGGTATTACTAGAGACCCCAATATGGGAAACAAAATAATTGACCAAATTATAACGCCGGGCACAATCTCAAACGCGCGCTTAAGCCTTTCTTCGTGATTTTCTGCAAATTTATGTAACTTCATAATAGTTGCGCTAGACCATAATAACACTTACTAAGGACCAAACTAAACCCAAAGGGTCGCTTAGATTCGCGGGAAAACAGGCTCCGCAGATTTAATAACAGGCCCTTGAAACTGTTCCTCAATATTCCTTGCTGCAATAGGAATAAAGGGCTGTATTAATACAGCTACCTCCCTAATCTCAGAAACTAGATAGGAAAGTATTTCTTCTAACTCTTCCTGGCAATCACTTTTTCCTAGATAGATCCATGGCTCCTTCTCAGTAACATAAGCATTAGCAGCACTTATCTTTTGCCAAACTAACTCTAAATACACGTTATATCTAAAACTATGCATAGCTTGCGTAAGATCGAAAGTTAGCACATCCTGCAAAGACTCTTCACCACAACCTATTTCCAGACCAGATTTGTCGCAAAGGGTAGCTACACGGGAAACTAAGTTGCCCAACCCATTAGCTAAATCGGAATTATAAACAGTCTTTAAATGCTCCAAAGATAAGTTACCATCCTCTGGCAAGCTCATACTACGACATAAATAATATCGAACTGCGTCAGAACCAAACTCTTCTGCAAGCTGTTTGGGCCGAATTACATTACCTAAAGATTTACTTATTTTCTGCCCTTCCAAACTCAAAAAGCCATGAGCATAAACAACTTTTGGCAACACATATCCCGCCGACTTCAACATAGCCGGCCATAAAATTGCGTGCCAGAAAAGGTTATCCTTACCTAAAAAGTGAACATCTGCTGGCCAAAAATCATCCGGGGCCCCTGAAACATAATTGATTAGAGCGTCAAACCAAACATATACAGTATGTTCTGAATCACCTGGAACAGGAATACCCCATTCCACAGAAGGACGAGAAACAGGGATATCTTCCAATCCGCGGTTCAGAAATGCTAAAGCCTCCTTCCTTCGCGTTTCAGGCTGGATAAAGCCGGGGTTCTCTTCTATATGATTCTTAAGAAAGTCTTCGTATTTTGAAAGGCGGAAGAAATAATTTTCTTCTGTAAGTTCTTGTAGCTCTTGCTCCGGGTGGTAGGGACACTGTCCCTCAACCAAGTCTTTTTCAGTAACAAAACGCTCACAACCCGGACAATAAACGCCAGTATATTCATCTAAATAAATATCGCCTTGGCCATCTATCTCTTCCCAAAATTCAACAACAGTCTGAATGTGATCCTTATCTGTAGTCCGAATATACCGATCAAAAGATATATTTATACTTTTTAGTTGCTCTTGATCCTTCTGACTTATCCTATCTGCCCAATCTTCAAAACTAAGGCTGTGCTTGCGCGCCGACTTTTCTGCTTTTCCTCCGTGCTCGTCAACTCCAGTAAGAAAAAACACCTCCTCCCCTAGAGCACGGTGAAAACGGGCCAAAACATCAGCTGCAATCTTCTGATAAGCATGCCCAATATGCAACACGTCATCGATATAATCTATAGCTGTAGTTACGTAAAACTTGCTCAAAGTACATAAATATTAGCATAAAACCGCAAACATCCACAAAAGTTCTTGGTATAATGACTGCTATAGCACCCAAAAAGAACCCATTAAAAAAGGAGTCCAAATTATGCCACAACCAAATTCCCGGGAAGAGTACCTTAAGCAAATCCAACAGAAATTGGAAAAGGATCTACCTAACTTAGAGATAACGCTTAAATATAAAACTCCGTGCAAGGGTAGAGACGAACGCATAATTATACTAGTTTCCAGCGAAACTCACACAACACCCGTAGAATGCAGCTTCAAGACACTTATAAAGCTGGGCCTAGAAGGTATCCCACTAGAACGTCGATTTCAACCAACACCCTTCACTTGGAGATCTCTGATCCAAACAATAAGGACTTTGCACTCCTTGCAAGAGTAGCCCTAGTGCTAGCCATTAAACCACTAGGGCTACTCCTTATTTCTGTGCTAATATTCAAAGCACTCTTAAACTTTAATCACTAATATTAAAGAGTTTGCTGCCATCAATGAAAGAACAAAAAGTTAGTTGCATTATCCCCGTATATGACGAAGAGACAACAATTGCAGGAGTTATTGATGTTTGCCTAAAGGTACCGGAAATAAAAGAAATCATAGTAGTAGATGACGCATCCACAGATAAAACCCCACAAATTCTAAATAAGTACAAAAAAGATGTTAAAGTAATTACATTAGAAAATAATCACGGAAAGGGTGGCGCGGTAGCCTACGGAGTAAGAGAATCTACATATCCTTATATTCTTCTTCTAGATGCAGACTTAATTAATATTAAACCTCATCATCTATCTTCAATTATAAGACCTGTGTTAGACCACAATGTAAAAATGTCAGTAGGTGATGTACTTTCCGACGGTGTACCCCTATATTCGTTCCTCTGGCAATTTAGTGGGCAGCGGTGTTTTCCAAAAAAAGAATTACTGCCTCTTTTAGAAAAAATCGAAAAAACTAATTACGCTATTGAAGTTATTCTAAATGAAGCCTTTTGTGACAGTACAGTAGTAGTACCTCTCGTTAGCAAAAAACCTTTACGAGTAAAAAAGCAAGAAAAAGATCGAAGTTGGTTACTAGGTTCGACAGGGTTTATAAGAGAAATACTAGAAATTTCGCAAAGTATAGTCTCGCACAAAAGCAAAGAATACCAAAAAAAGTTCAATGAAGATCTAATCAAAAGTATAGCAACCTACCTTAAAGTAAACTCTCAGAAACTGAAAGATTTTATTCAACCTACTTAATAATAACTACAAAAAACGTTGCACCATAAGCATCTAAATGCTATCCTTAAGGGGAATTATCACAAAAGCGATACGGGTTCGACAGTCACCGAACCCTAGCCAACTAAAGGGTACGTTGAGGGAAAAACCCCAAAAGATTCTTTTGGATAGTAAAATCTTCCAGAAGGCTGGGCCGTAATCCAGAAAAATAAGTGAAGTAAGGTTGGTACCGCCCTTACAATTCTTAGGGCCCTTGCAAACAGCAAGGGTTTTTTATTTACAGCAACAATGAAAGTATCTATTATTATACCTGCATATAACGAGGAAAAAACAATTAGATCTGTAGTAAACACTTCCTTAGCTTGCAGCCTGGTAGGGGAGGTTATTGTAATCAATGACGGATCAACAGATAAAACTGTCGAAGCGTTACCAAAGAATAGAGAAAATCTGCATTTGCTGAATAACAGAGAAAATAAGGGAAAAGGCTACAGCTTATGGTGGGGTTTTAGGGAAGCTAGTAAAAATGTTATTGTTTGTTTAGACGCAGATTTAATAAATCTACAAAGCGCTCACATTGAACAACTAGCCAATCCCATCCTTAAAGAAACTGCCGACCTAACACTTGGGAAAATGCACTTCAACACTTTTGACAATGTGTACCAGGAACTAGCACCAAACCTGCTAGAAAACTATAAGAATAGGTACACAATTCTTATTACTGGGCAAAGAGCTGCGCATCGTAAAGATCTTCTCAAAATAAAAAAGTTAAAAACTACAGAGTACGGAGTTGATCTAAAAATTACAGATTACTTCATAGCCCACAACAAAAATATAACTAAGGTAGATTTGAAAGATGTATACCATTCAAATAAGTTCAAGAAATGGGGACTGGCGGGACTACTAAAAGATATCAGTATGTGGAAAAATATAGTAGAAGTAGCAAGTAGTGCAAAAAGCAATAAACTCCTGCGCCAAGGGCACAAACAAATAAAAACATGAAAAAACAATACAACCCAAAAAAAACTGAACACAAAATTTACAAAATGTGGGAAGAGGGCAGTTATTTTAAACCGCAAATAGACAAAAATGAAGAACCCTTTGTTATAACCTTACCACCGCCAAATGTAACCGGGGGTTTACATGCGGGGCACGCTCTCTATGTTCTAGAAGATATAATGATTCGTTACCACCGAATGAAAGGCGACCCAACTTTATGGGTACCTGGATTTGATCACGCCTCTATCGCCGTAGAATACCTAGTAGTAAAGGAATTAAGAAAAGAAGGTTTAACTAAACAAGACATTGGTCGGGAGGAATATCTTAAACGAGCGGAGAAATTTGCCGATGAATCGCGGGATTACATTAGAAACCAGCTAAAAAAACTGGGTTTTTCTTTAGATTGGACACGCGAAGCATATACTATGGACGGAAAGCGATCACAAGCAGTAACAGAAGCCTTCAACCGTCTTTACGAAAATGGTTTAATCTACAAAGACGATTATATTGTTAACTGGTGCCCCAATTGCGAGACAGCTATTAGTGACTTGGAAAACGAGTACCAAGAGGAGGGCGCAACTTTTTATTATATTAGATACGGGCCCCTAACCGTAGCCACCACCCGCCCGGAAACTATGTTTGCCGACGTTGCCGTAGCCGTGCACCCCGAAGACCCCCGTTACCAAGATTACATCGGGAGAGAAGTTCCTTTGCCCTTAACTAATAAAAAATTGCTAGTAATTGCCGACGAAGCCGTTGACCCTGAATTTGGTACCGGTGCCCTGAAAATTACACCTGCGCACGACGAGACGGACTTTGAAATCGGTCGTAGGCACAATCTGGAAGCTCCCAAAGCCATAAATAAAGAGGGTAACCTTACAGAAATTACCGGAAAGTACCAGGGAATGACCGTACAGGAAGCACGCGAATCCGTCATTAAAGATTTGAAAGATCAAGGTCATTTAGAAAAAACAGAGGAAATGGCCCACCGCGTGGGCCACTGCCAGCGCTGCGGCACCAAAACGGAACCGCTTATTTCTAAACAATGGTATGCAGCAACAACCGAACTTGCAAAACCCGCAATGGACGCTGTAAAAAAAGGAAATATAGAAATTATTCCTAAAAACTTTGAAAAAGTATTTTTCCATTGGATGGAAAATATTCACGATTGGTGCATTTCCCGCCAACTGTGGTGGGGGCACAGATTGCCTGTTTGGCGTTGCCAAACAGGTCAAAATAACAAATCCAATCCGCCGGCTGGCGGACCAATTTCCAAAACAGACTCGGAAAAGGATTATATTGTTGCGAGAGAAAAACCGGATGAGTGCCCCATCTGCGGGGAATGTGATATGAAACAAGCAGCGGATGTATTAGATACATGGTTTTCATCCAGCTTATGGCCAATCACTACGCTCGGATGGCCAAAAAAAACAAAAGACTTTGAATATTTCTATCCAACTACTGTGAGAGAAACCGGCTATGACATTTTATTTTTCTGGGTAGCCAAGGAAATAATGATGTGTATGGAAATGACCGGAGAAATTCCCTTTAGTAAAGTGTATCTACACGGACTAGTGCGCGACAACGAAGGGAGAAAATTTAGCAAGACCAAGGGAATCGGCTTTGATCCCCTAGAAATAATAGAAAAATACGGGGCAGATGCTTTACGAATGGCGTTAGTCATCGGTAATGCACCAGGAACGGATTTAAAAATAAATGACGATAAAGTACGTGGTTACCGGAATTTTGCCAACAAACTTTGGAATATTGGAAGATTCATTTACAGTAATTTAGAAAAAAACAATTGGATTAACTGGGCTGATATACCTGAATTAGATTTTAAAAATAAGAATTTAACTAACAAAGATAAGGAAATTATAAAAAGGTGGCACAATACTCTTGAATACGTAACCAAAAATATTGATCACCAGGAACACAACTACAGATTTGATTTAGCCGGAGAAGAGCTGTATCACTTTGTATGGCACCAATTTGCTGATGAGTACCTTGAATATTCCAAAGAAGATTTATACAGTAACTCAGAAGAAAAGAAAAAAAGGAAACTCTCAGTACTTCGATATATATATTACGATATACTGAAAACACTGCATCCTTTTATGCCTTTTGTAACAGAAGAAATCTGGCAACGTTTTCCACATAAAAACAACAGACCCCTAATAGTAACGTCTTGGCCACAGTCTTTCAAAAGTAACTAGCTAGGAAACAGGATCATATCCTCCGGGATTCCACGGATGGCATCTAAATATACGTTTTAAACCCAACCATAAGCCTTTTAGAACCCCATGCTTCTCTATAGCCCGATACATATACTCGGAACAGGTAGGTTCAAATCTACAAACTTGATCGGTAAGCCACAACTTTTTTACCCATCCGTGATCAAGTGAGAGGTACTTTTGGTAGAACTTTATTAAGTTCAGTAAGAACTTCTTTAAAAGATACATTTTTTATATTTTGTCTAGCAATTAGTACAATATCGTAACCATTTTTAAATTTAGATAATTTTTTTAGAATAGCTTCTTGCATTAGTCTACGAGCACGATTTCTTTTTACAGCACGTTTATCAAATTTCTTGGATGTAATAAAACCAAAGCGGGGGGGTTGCGCTTTCCGATTGGAATTATAATAATAAACAAGAATAAAGTAAGGGGTTTCTTGTACTTTTCCATGACGTTTTACTTTACGAAACTCGTATTCCGTTTGTAAACGATTAGATTCAGGAATCATGGGCAACTCTGCATTTTATCGTACTCTTAATTAGGAATCGAATCAAGGTTCAAAGGTTTTCCACAAATTTGACTGCTATATTTAGTTCTAGTTTTTATTTTTAATATATGTAGTTGTAGTAGTAGAGAGTGTGAGTATGTTAGCAAATTTATTTTTGGTTGGTTGTCTGTTACAAACTAGGTGCGTGGTAGTGTTAATTTTATGTGGGCGCTTTGTGGATACTTTGTGGAAAAGGGACTTTTTATCCACATAGCTTGTAGTTTACTCGCTTTTATCCCCCTAATTCCGTTGTTATCTCCATTATTTGGGATTTTATTCCCGGGTCATTGTGGATAAGTTCTTTTATCTTTCCTACTCCATGTATCACTGTGGTATGGTCTCGCCCTCCCAACTGGTTTCCGATTTCTTCTAGTGGTAACTCTGTTTCCTTTCGCATTACATACATTGCAACTTGGCGGGGGCGTGCTATCCTTACTGGGCGTCGCTTTCCCTTCAAATCTTTCGGTTTTAGTGTGTAGTAGTTACATACCGTTTTAATTATTTCGTCTGCTGTAGGAGGTTTTTTTTGTGGAGGTTCTCCTAAGACCTTTTGAGCTAGTGATTTTGTGGGTTGTACTCCTCGAGTTTCTGCTAGGGTAACTACTCTATTTAATGCCCCTTCTAATTCACGAACATTGGAGGGTGTGGCTTCTGCAATGTATTCCAACACATCAGTACTTACTTTCAACTTTAGGTCCTCGCACTTTTTTTGAAGAATTGCTAGGCGAATATCAAAGTCGGGGAATTGCATATCTGCTAACATACCGCTCCCAAATCGCGAAGATAAGCGGTCTTCAAGGTCTGGAATTTCTTTTGGTGGTTTATCCGAGGTTAGAATTATTTGTTTTTGTTCCATGTAGAGAGCGTTGAAGGTGTGGAAGAACTCTTCTTGGGTTGTTTCCCTGCCTGCTATAAATTGGATATCGTCAATTAATAGTACATCTGCACTGCGGAATTTTGTTTTAAAAGCAGCTGTGGTGCGGTTTTGGATAGCCTGAATAAGTTGGTTGGTAAAATCTTCACTTGTACAGTAGATTACTTCTCTTTCCGGGTGGGTTTTAAGAATTTTATTGCCAATTGCTTGGACAAGGTGTGTCTTTCCCAAACCCACGTCCGAGTATAAGAAGAAGGGATTGTACCGAGTTCCGGGATTTTGCACAATACTTTGGGCCACTGCGTAGGCAAGATTATTATTGTTTCCTACTACAAAATTGCTAAAGGTGTATTGGGGAGATAAACCCGATTCTTTTATTTTTTCTTTTCTTTTTAGTTCTTTTTTCTTTTGCTCCTGGAACAAGGGCCCTAAATTATTGTTGTCTTTTCTTTTTTGTTGGTTTTTGATAACAAAATCTAGTTGAAGTGCAGTGTTGGTTAGGGACTTAAGCACCTCTTTTATTTGTGGTTTGTATTTTTTTTCTAGTCTCTTTTTTATGTAAGTGGAGGGGCATCCTATGGTGGCAATATTGTTATTTACAGATTCTAAACTAGTTTTTGCAAACCATGTCTGGTACGCAGCTGGACTTATTTTTATTTGTAGTTGTTCTAAGGCGGTCTTCCAAAGGCTGTCTTTTTTCATGGTAGATGTAGAGGGGCAGGGAGTTCACTTTTAACTTTATGTTCTTTGTGGATAAGTGTCAAGGTGTTTCTTATCTTGACTGCCATTACAGTTAGAACTTAAAAATCTTGGTAACTGTGCTTTTATGGATTATTTCATAGGGACTGTTGGTACGGGGCTTGATAGTTGGTAATGAGCAGTTAGTAGCTAGCAACTCGCAACTAGCAATTGGTAACAGGTTGGCGAATAGATGCGAATGATGAGTGGAGACTGGTAGATAGTCACAAGTTTGCTGGTTGGGGGTAAACTAATTGCTGCTGTTCTCCTAATGCAATCTAGTTTGACGGGCAGTGTCTTTGGTGTATTATATAAATTGAGGTAATTACTAATGAAAAGCCTGCCTAAATTTCTGGTTTATGTGCTTCCTGTCCTTGCGGTACTTTCTTTGCTGGCGGCAGGGGCATTTCTCTTTCGAGACAAAATACCTTTTTTGGCACCCAAACCTGAGGAGGTAACTCTAACTTATTGGGGTCTTTTTGAGCCTCGGGAGGTTTTAGAGCCCTTAATTAAGGAATACCAAGAAGAGAATCCTCACGTGACTATTGACTATAATCTCCAGTCCTACACTACTTTTGCTCAATATAAGGAAACTCTTTATACGCGGTTACAACAAGGTGCCGGTCCTGATATTGCGCGGTTGCATGCATCTTGGGTTCCTCAGTTTTACAGATATTTGGTACCATCTCCTTCTGGTATTTTTGAAGAGCTTTCCCAAGAATTTCACCCAGTAGTTTCGGATTCTTGTACTGTGCAGGGGGAAGTAGTTGCAGCTCCTTTAATGTATGACAGTTTAATTATTATTTATAATAAAGATCTTTTCCGAGATGCAGCTATTTCTGCGCCACCTGAGACTTGGAAAGAATTTAGAGATGTTGCTACTAAGTTAACTAATTGGCAGGGCAATGATCCGAAGAACAGATTGTTACAAGCAGGCGCTGCTATTGGTGGTTCCTCAAATGTTTCGCATGCTTCCGATATTGTAGGGTTAATGCTTGCTCAGTCAGATGTGCAAATACCTTCTCAGTTAAGTTCTCGTGCATCGCAAGATGTTTTTACCTTTTATACAAACTTTGTAGCTAAGGATCATGTTTGGGATGAAACCTGGCCTGCCGATATATCTGCTTTTGCGGAGGGTAAGGTGGGAATGATTATTGCGCCTTCTTGGCAACTGGCACGTTTGGAAAAAATGTTACCGGACTTTGAGATTGGTATTACACAAGTTCCTCAAGTACCAAAATTAGAAGGAGGTCTTACTGAGATAGGGTGGGCTAATTTTTGGGTAGAGGGTGTTTCGGCAAATACAGAACATGCTGAGGAAGCATGGAAATTTTTAGAATTTTTGGCGGAAAGAACATCGCAGGAGCAGTTAATGAGCCGTGCTCGTGATGTGAAAGGATTTTCTTTTGCATCCCCTCGTCAGGATATGCGGTCTACTGCAGCTGATGACGATTATTTGAGCGCTGTTGTTCGCTGGGCTCAAAATTCTCGAACAAGTGTAATAAGTTCTTGTTCTGGTAATACTGATTACGTGTCTGCCGTAAATGAAAGTATTACTGGTATTTTAAAAGGTGCCAGTGTTGCTTCTACACTTGAGGAATTGACAAGCACACTTACTACTCTGGAGGAAAGTCGTAGTTTAGGATTGCAAGCTGATCCATTAGCGTGTTCTTTGCTTTCTTTTGGGTTAGAAATCCCTTCTATTGAGAAAGAAGAAGTTGAGGAGCTTGAGGAGGAAGAGCAGGAAGAGCAGGAAGAGCAGGAAGAG
>CAZOPS010000001.1:23849-42872 GCA_964581885.1 uncultured Candidatus Saccharibacteria bacterium
AGGAAGAGCAGGAAGAGCAGGAAGAGCAGGAAGAGGCTACTCCATCTGCTGAATTGGAAGAGGAAGAGTCGGAAGAGGTTCTTACTTGTGCAGGGCTAACAGCAACTCCTCTTTCTGGGGAAATTCCGTTGGATGTAACGTTTTCTGCACGTCCTTCCAATGAGGCTTTGGTTAGGACTTATCGCTTTGCATATGGTGATGGTGATGTAGATGAGACTACTTCTTCGCAAGTAACTCATACATATTCTCAAGCCAGTACCTATACTGCTTCTGTTCGCATTGAGGATACTTCAGGAAATCTTACACCTAAGGTAGCTGACTGTGAAGCTACCATTTCTGCACAACGTCCGGAGAAGGACGAAGCATCTCCTTCTGCTGATATGCCCACTGGATATAATATCCCCACATTTGTGTTGGTGGGATTGGGCCTCCTACTACTTACTCTGGGTTTCCTATTTTAAATTAAAGAACATAGATTGAACAGATTTTTACAGATAGCACACTGATCAGTTTAGTTGGTGATTGCCAATAGCTAATAGTTGAAAGAGACTGGCCTGCGGTAAAAAGGCGCTTATTATGCGGAAATTAGAGACTCCTGTGGATTTTGTGTTCGCTAATGCCAGCAACTAATAAAAAACCCAGAAATAATAGAGGTGTATTAAGATGGTAATAGCGACAAAGCAGGTACAGCGGGAGTGGAAAAGCTATGGGGAAGGCACGAACCAAACACTTTTGTAGCACCTTACGCTTGTCTAGATAGCGAGTGTCTCGACGGGAATTAACAAAATATAGTAGTAAGCTAGTGCTTAGCTCTAACGCCAAAAAAAATGCAATCAAAAAGATAAGAACCCAGCGAGTGCTAAAAGGGTAGGTGAAAAATACCAGATAGGTACAAACTCCCCATGCTGCTATTGTAGGTATCATTATTGTTATTAGAAATTGCTCCATCTTTTTGTAACCTGATTCTTAGCTGCTTACGTGTTAAAATAATTTTAACATGTCTGCAGGTTTTGTGTTGATAGCAGTGTTGATAGTTCTTGGTTTTGCAGCTGTTTTGTTTTTTTTGAACCGTAAATTGGAAAGTTTGAAGCAGGATGAGGGACGCGAGGTTTTGTTGGAGTGGTTGAAAGATATGCGCGGAAGTTTGGATAAAAATACGGAGGTGGTTGGGAAGCGGTTATCGGAAAGTAACGAATCTATAGGTAAAAGGTTAGATAAAGCAGCTGAGGTTATTGGGAAGCTTCAAAAAGAGTTGGGTCAGATGAGTGAGATTGGTCGCAGGATGGAGGAGCTACAAGATTTTTTAAGGAATCCCAAACTTCGTGGGAATTTGGGAGAGCACGTGTTGGAAGATCTTATTCGCCAAACTATTCCTCAAGAAAAATATACTTTTCAGTATTCTTTTCGTGAGGGCCAGGTGGTAGATGCAGTGATTATGACTGCGGGGGGTATAATTCCCATTGACTCCAAGTTTCCTTTAGAAAACTACCGAGCATTTATGGCTGCGGAGAGTGATGAGGAAAAAAAGAAAGCAAAAAAACAATTTGTGCGTGACGTCAGAAAACATATTCGTGATATTTCCAAAAAATATATCCGACCTCAGGAGGGTACTACAGAGTTCGCACTTATGTATATTCCTTCCGAACCAGTGGCTTATGAAATACTGGTACATCACAGTGACAAAATTTTGGATTACTCGCGGGACCACAGGATAGCGATTGTTTCCCCTAATCAGTTTAATCACTTCTTAAAAATGATCTTGATTGGTTTTGAGCGGCAAAATGTTCAGGAAAAAGCCCAAGAGATTTTGGTATCGCTCCGTGCAATTCAAGATTCTACTAACAGTTTTGGAGATGATTTGCGGGTACTGATAAAACACGTTAAAGATGCTCAGAGCAAAGCAACAGATGTGCAACTAGGTTTTGATCGTTTACAAGGGAAAATAGAAAGAGTTCAGCATTTGGAGTCAGGTCAGAAAGATGAAGAACTTCCGGAAGATTGAGATTACACAAGTTTTAAAGGCAGGCCTCCTTGGTTGCTTTCTGGGCGGCCTTGTTTTTGCGTTTTGTTTAGGGGTTCAAGGTGCTTCTGGTGGTTTGTCTTCTTATCGAGAAAACCTCCGAACTTGGCGGGAGCTTCGAGAAAATTATGAAATAGCTCGTGAGAGATATCTAAAATTAGGAACGTTGTCCTCTCGGGATGACTTAGTAGATGCTACTTGGGAGTTTCTACAGCAGGGGTGTGTAACTGTGCGGTCATACTTTTCCTACCTCTTGTGGGAGGTGGAGGACCGGAAAGGAGTTCCTGAATCTTTTCAAGAAGATGCTGACGAAATGGTTGCTCAAAGGTCGCTAGCTTTTAGTAGGCTGGAGCGTCAAGCGGGGAGTACTGACAGCCTAGCAGAATTGGAAAGTGTAGCTGAGGAGTTAGAGGCTGTCTATAAGGCCAATGAAAGCCACGCTTCTTATTTGCAGACTATAATAATGCTGGGTAACCTAAATAATTTGCGGGAAGATGTGCAGGAGATTGCTGCAGAGGTGCGCAGTAGGGTGGAAGATGATGAGGATTATCCTGGGCACGATAAGATTTTGGGTGAGTGGTATGAAAAAATAACAACTAAATTGGAGGATGCAGAATTGTATCAGGAAGAATTGTGGCAAGGTTTGGAAACTTTTGGTGATGTGGAGAAGCAGAATGAGAGGCTTAGATTGTTGGAAAGTTTGGGGGAGGACGCTGAGCTGCCCCAAGGGTTGATTTCGGAAGTTATAAATCATTTGTTAGAAATTGTTCGTGCAAGAAAGTATTAAGCTATGAACGAGTATATCTTAAATTTGGCCGGATTTACTCCGGAAGAATGGCGCGACTTCAGATCACGCGTTTTAGGAAAGATATTTGCAATTTGGAGGAAATTATCTTCTGTAATAACTGTGGAGAGGCTGAGAAATTTGGGAATTGTCCTGATTGTGCTAGGAGCTGTCTTTTTTGGTGTTAGATTAGGGTTGAGATATTTTGCAGGATCGCGGATGGAGGAGGGTTCAAAGCAAGCTGAACCTACTTCAGTATCTGAAGTGGGTGAGCCTACGCTGGAAATGCGTTTAGAAGCTTTGGAAAAGAGAGCCAAGGATGTTTTGAAAGCTAATCCAGATTATTCTTATCCTACTTTAGATTTCCAATTGGACCTAGTTGATTAAAAGAGCTAGAAAGCGGCGTGCAACAATAATTCCATAAATGTGCGGGAATTATACAGCTGTGTTGGTTGTTTTTTTGTCCTGGTTTTTAGCTAAGCTTCGGTTTTAACCGTTGGGACCGTTTGGAGAAACACCTCCAAAAAGCGTGCAAGAATAAATCTGAAATTGTGCGGTAATTATTTAGTTTTTAATCTGGTGTTATACTTAATAAACCAATGCCTGCCGACAACATTGTGTTAAACAAAAAGCAAGAAAAAGCTGTGAGTTACGAGGGAGGTCCCCTTCTTATCGTGGCTGGTCCCGGCACGGGAAAAACTAGGGTGATTACGGAAAAAATTAGGTATCTTATTTCGGAAAAAGATGTGGATCCCCAAAGCATTTTGGCAGTTACTTTTACAGATAAGGCTGCAGAAGAGATGCTGATGCGTATAGACCAGGTAATGCCTCTAGGTTACGAGGAACCGTGGCTTGCTACCTTCCATTCCTTTTGCGACCGTATTTTAAGAGAAAGCGGTTTGGAAATAGGGTTAGACCCTGATTACAAAATTTTAACTGCAACAGACCAATGGCTTTTTGTGAGAAATAGATTGTTTGAGTTTGACCTTAATTATTATTTGCCGCTAGGGAACCCTTCTAAGTTTATATCTGCACTTCTGGAATTTTTTTCCCGAGCGCAAGACGAAGATGTATCTCCCAGTGAATTCAAAAAGTTCACTGAAATTACAAAATCCAATCCGCCGGCTGGCGGACAAATTGCAAATGAGGAGCGGAGTGCGGAACGCGGAGAGCGGTCGGCGGAGAAGGAGGAGATTGAGAAGCTACAAGAGCTGGCCGGTGCATATACTAAATACCAGGAGCTAAAGATTGCCGCTTCGGTTATGGACTTTGGTGACTTAATTTACTGGACTTTGGAGTTATTTCGGGAGCGTCCTTCAGTATTGGCAAAATATCAGGAGCAGTTCAAGTATATTTTGGTTGACGAGTTTCAGGATACTAATTATGCCCAATACCAATTGATAAAAATTTTAGCGCCACCAGAGAGCAATTCAAATTTACTAGTGGTGGGTGACGACGCGCAAGCTATTTATAAATTTCGCGGAGCTTCCCTTTCCAATATATTAAGTTTTAAGGAGGACTATACGGAGGCAGAAACTATCATTTTAAATAAGGATTATCGCAATCCTCAACCGATAATTGAGGGTGTTTCTGAAGTGGCGAGGAACAATGATCCATATACCTTGGAGGCGAAGCTGGGCCTTGATAAGAAATTGGAAGCAGTGGAAGAGGAGAAAGAGGCTCGAACTGCTTTGCAAGTTCTTCCTTTTGATACTTTGGAAGAGGAGGCAGAAGGTGTTGCTAAAAAAATTATTGAGTTGGCTAAAGATTATAATTACAGGTTTCAAGACTTTGCAATATTGGCAAGGGCAAATTCACATCTTGATCCTTTTGTCTCCGCTCTTAAAAGGGGTGGTGTTCCCTATCAACTTATTGGAAACAGGGGGCTCCTTGATCAGCAAGAAATACGTAGTCTAATTGCGTTCTTGAGGGTAGTGGCAGATCCATGTGATAGTTCGGCTTTGTTTGAAATGCTAAGTGGGCATGTGTTTAATATTCCCGCAGCGGAAATTGCAGATGCGCTTTCTTTGGCAAGGAAGAAAAGAACACCTTTGTGGAAAGTTGTAAAGGATTTTGCAGAGGACACTGATTGTTGGCAAAAGCCTATTAATTTTGTAGAAACAGCTCGAGAGCAATTAACCTCTCAGCCTCCTACTAAAATTCTGTATGATTATGTGATGGAGGCCGGCTTTGTACAACCGTTTTTAGAAGAGGATTCAATAGGTAGTCAATTATGTGTAAAGAACTTGAACCTGTTTTTTGACAGGATTAGGGAATATGAGGCAAAAGTGGAGAATCCTAGTGTTCCTGATTTCATCTCTTATTTGGATTTACTGATGGAAGCGGGGGAAAACCCCGCTCAGGCAGAAATTGAGGATGTGGATACAGTAAATTTACTTACTGTTCACAGTGCTAAAGGTTTGGAATTTCCTGTGGTGTTCTTAGTTAATTTGGTAGCAGGACGGTTTCCCACACGGCGCAGAGGTAGAACTTTGGAGCTTCCAGACGAACTGGTCAAGGATATCTTACCGGAAGACTCATCGCATATTCAGGAAGAGCGGAGACTGTTTTATGTTGGCTGCACACGGGCATCGAAGCACCTTTTTTTAACTTGGGGTAGGGATTATGGGGGTAAGCGCGAGAGAAAGCCATCTGCTTTTATTGAGGAATTGGGAATTGATCCTGACCCTGAGCAGTCCTCTCTTGAGGATGATGATCAGCTTCAATTTACCCTTATTCCCTCTGCAGATTCCGCGCTATTTGACCGCAATTTAGAGATTAGGGAATTTGAGCCGAGTTACATTAGCCACTCTCAGGTTCAGACTTTTAATCAATGTCCTTTGAAGTACAAATATAGGTATGTTTTGGGTATTCCTACGCCGGCTAATCATGCTCTTAGTTTTGGGCAAACTATTCACAGAACATTGCGCGATTTTCATCGGGCAGAACTGTTTTCTGAAAAAGGGTTAGAGTATCTCCATAAGTTATATGGGAATCATTGGATTGATGAGGGGTATGAGTCCCAGGAACATAAGGAGAAAAGATTTGAGGAAGGAAAGGCCCTTCTGGAAGATTATTATAATGTTTACCGAGGAAAACTTGCCAAGCCTTTGTATTTGGAAAAGAAATTTACACTGAAGATAGCAGGCATCCCACTTATTGGTTCTATTGATAGAGTGGATGAGGTTGAGGATGGTGTTGAGATTATTGATTACAAGACAGGTAAGGTTAAGGACAAGAATGCTGTAGATAAAGATGACCAACTAACTATTTATGCGCTGGCAGCTCGAGATGCTTTAGATTTGAAGCCCTCAACCTTGGCGTTATATTTTCTTAGCGGAAACAAGAGGATAGAAACCACAAGAACACCTGAGGAACTGAGTGAAAAACGGGAGGAGCTTAGAGATGTCGTTGAGAGAATAAAAGCCAGTAAGTTTGAGCCAAAAGTTGGATATCTTTGCCAGTGGTGTGATTATAAGCACCTTTGTCCTGAATATAAGGTTTGAGCTATAGACTCACCAGTGGGTAGCGAATTGGGATAGCGAATAGGTTGCCCTCCTTCGCCGAAAGTCGCGTCCGTGGGGCTCCACGAATAATTGAGGTGTAAGCTCTGTTTGTGCAACAAATTGATTACGAATAACACGAATAAGAAAACCTGTCCGCTAGCTGGCGGAAACGGACGGATATCTGATATCGGATAACGCATGACGGGTTCCTAATTACTAATAGCTGAGAGCGAACGCCGAGATTACCTAGCGGCAGAAGAGGCAGGAAAGCATTCTAATAGGTAGTGAGTAGTATTTAATTAGTGGTATAGGGTAGTTTACAGGTGCCCCGCCAAATTTTCCCTTAAAATAGGAAAAACCCTTCCAGGTTTTTGTTTGTTTGTGATACCTTTTGTCGTAAATACCTTCGAAGTCAAAAACGGTGCATCCTTTCTCTTTCGCAACTAAGATAGCCTTCCAAAGGACTAGGTAACCTCCCAAGAAATCCCGGCCCCTTTCAGTTGTTGCTGCGTAATAATAATAAGCACTGTGGTTATGGATAAGGAGGAGGCAGCTAGCGATAGGCTCTTCCTTGCGCTCGCCGCTAGCGGATGTTGAGTGTGATTCTAAGGCTTCAATTAATATGGCACTGTTTTTAAAACAACTTGTTAATGCTTTTAGATTTTTCCAATTTGGTGCGGGAAAGCGATTTTCTTTTCCAGATTTTTTCAAGATTTTGTGGAGCCTCTTTAGCTTGTGGGTATTTTCTTCTTCTTCTTCTTCTAACGCATAGCTTTTAACATTTAGTACTCCTTTTGCTTTCTTTATTGAATGTTGTGCATCGGAGTCCAGGTCTTGCCAAAGTTCCTTTTCCGGTGGCTCTAAATTTAGGTGTAGAGTTTTAGTTGGTAATAGGGGCCAATTGTCCCGCTCCCAGTGAGATATTCTGGAGTCCAAGACCTGTACCCCGGCTGCTGGCTCTATCTTAATAAAGAGCGCTTTGTATTTTTTTGCCAATTTATTGAGAGTTTTTTCTGAAGGTAGGATGGAAGGATGTTGAATCTTAATTACTGATCCTAGGAGTGGAATGTCTTTAATAAAAGCTTTAAGTTGTTTAGGTCCTCTTTTTATGGCCTGACCGTTTTTAGTGTTTTTAATTTGAGCTTTGATGTTCTCCACTTTCCATCCTTTTTTTCTCATATAACATGCGTATTTGTCTGACTGTCTCAGCGTAGTAGCCATTTTTTTAATTTTACAACCCGCCAAAAAGCACTGTAAGCGAGATTGAAAGAATGATAAATTGCAGGGTTGAAAATAAGGTCGTAGGAATTAATAAATTCAACTAGTGTTCCTCCAAATCCAAGCTTGAATCGGGTGAATCCCCACCACTCGTCTTTTTTATCATCTGTAGCACCCCACATATCAAATAATTTGCAACCAAGGCTTTGGCCTAATTTAACTCCTGCCCACATTGCACGAGATGAGTGCTGGCAATTACGATGTTTGTCACTTGACCCACCATAGGGGTAATAGAGTACTTTTTTGTGGTTAAAAAACATGAGCGCGGTAAGGGGGGTAGGATCGTTCTTGTAGTAAGCAATTAGTATATGTGCCTTATTTTTTGGGGCTAAATGTTCCCAGAGAGTTCTGTAGTAATTGTTGTTGTGGATGAGGAAACCTTGTCTTTGTGCTGTGTCTTTTTGGAGTTTTAGAAATTTTTCTAGTCCTCGGGAATTAGATTCCTCCTTGACATAAATTCCCTTCCTTTTTGCGTAGCGGATGTTATATCGTGTCTTGGATTTCATATTCATTAGTAAAGTTTCCTTGTTATGCTCTAAGTTGAGGAATATTGTTTGTTTGGCAAAAGTATTTCGTGGTGACTTTTTACAATTTTTTTTGAAGATTTGTTCGGGTTCCTTTGCTTCTGTGACCAGCTCCCAGTCTTTTTTATATCGGTGGTATCTCTCTACTACGTTGGGGCAGTCAAAGCGGATTGCTGCACAGTTATTTTTGCGCCCTGTGCGCTCAAGTTCTTTCCAGTTGATTGTTTTAGGGTCTACTTTTGGTGCATAACCGATGTTATAAGGAAGGATAGGTATTTTATGGAGAGTGAATTGTATACCTTCCGCTTGCACTGCTTTCGTTCCCATTGCTGTTTTGAAGTTTCCCCATTCTTTGGATTGAACAATGTGTTGGGGGGGATTTTTTGGCGGCACAAAATTGTAATTGTCTTTATCCATAGATGTAGTTTAGCAAAGAATACGCGGGAGTTTTAGAGCTTTTATTACCGAATAGCGCACAAGGATTTTCCAACCCTGGGTTGGGTTGACGCTGTTTTTACAGCTTATTGTGCGTTTGGTTGGTAGTTGTGCGGTAATAAATCTGAAAATATGCGGGAATAATAAAACGCTACCCGTTCCGCCAGCTGGCGGACCGTAGATCGTAAATCGGAGTGAAGATTGGTAAATGATAAATGTCAAATGTCACGTGGTCGTGCGCTGTATGTTTTTGTGGAGGTTAATCCATTCAGTTATCGTTAGTTCTTGGGGCCGGGAGCGGGGGTTGATGTTTACTTCTTCTAACTTGCTTTTGTCAAAAATATTGCGGAGCATTTTGCGGGGGTGTTTAAAACCCTTGTGTAGAAAGGTGCTCCAAACCTTCGGTTTAGCAGGGATTTGGCGGGGTTCCCACTCTAGATTAATAATAGCACCGTCCACTTCCGGAACAGGAGAGAACGCTGTCTTGGGGACGGTTTTAATGCAGTGCGTAGTTGTAAAACTTTGGACAAAAATAGAGAGGTAATTTGCTTGTGGAGGGGTGGCAGTTATTTTTTTTGCAACTTCTTTTTGAATTAGGAGTGTAGCCAGTTTCCATCTGTTTTCGTAGATTAGTTTGTGAATGAGTGGGGAAGTAATTTGAAAAGGTATAGAGCCAATTATTTTAATAGTTTCTAGCTTATTACTGGTATCTGATAAATCTGAAAAGTTTATTTTTAATATATCCCTGTTTTTTATTTCGACATTTTTGTATTGCTTAAGTTTCTTTTCGAGAACAGGAATAAGATCGCGATCAAATTCTACAGCAATAACTGTTTTTGCGGTCCTTGCTAGCTCCTTGGTTAGAACTCCTGTGCCCGCACCAATTTCAATGATCGTATCTTCTTCTGACACATCTGCAGTTTGAATTATTTTCTGAACTACATCTTTGTTTGTTAGGAAATTTTGGCCCAGCTCCCTTTTGGCTTTCAACATTGCTTAGATAGTAGCATAAAGTCTGGGTCTAAGTAGTATTCCCTTCTTGCTCCTGCTTTGTAGCTAGCGTATACTAAAAATACTGCCCTATGGACAGAAAAAAGCTTCGAAAAATTGGCAAGCTTCACCCCCGCGCATTAATTGCTGGCGGTGCTGGTTACGTAGGTACGCACCTATCTAAGGTGTTGCTGGATGCTGGTTTTGAAGTTTGGGTGTTAGATGATTTCTCTTCGGGAAAAAGTGAGGCTTTTAGTAATCTTTGTTCCAATGAGAAGTTTCGTTTTTGGACAGCAGATATAAATAAGAGCTTTCCCGAGGAAGTGGGGGAAAATTCTCTTGATTTTATCTTTCATTTTGCGCGTTTGGAAATTCGTAGTGGTAAGTCTTCACAACCTCTTTCTACTTTAATTACCAATGCAACGGGAACTAAAAATTTGTTGGATCTTGCAAGGAGAAAGGGTGCCCGGTTTCTCTTAGGTAGTTCTATTGGAGTTGGTCACTCTTTACTTGAGGAAGGAAGTTCTAAACCATTGTTGGAAGCAAAAAGGTTTGCCGAGGCTTTGGTGGGAGAGTATCGGGAGGAGTTTGGCGTTAATGCTCGTGTAGTTAGGTTGGCAGAGGTTTATGGTCCTGGTATGGACCTTTCTTCTTCGGGAAGTTTGGGGCGTATGATAGAAGAGCTGTTGGAAAGTCAAGAAATTACGGTGTATGGTGAGGGCTTGCAGAAGGAATATTACATCCACATTGATGATGCTGTGAACGGTGTTTGTTCTGCTATGTTTTCGCCGGGAAGAGATCAATGGCGGCTTGCGGTAGCACCTGAGGAACCAACTACAACTTTGGAGCTTGCCTATAAAGTTCGAGATGTATCCGCCTTGAGGATAAAGATTGAGTTTACTAAAGCCCCAGAACCCTATGCTTTGACACTGAAAAGTCCTGGATTGGAGAATAGTAAACCGCCTTCCTGGGAAATGCAGCGGGGTTTGGGTGAGGGAATTAGAGAAACTATAGAGCACTTTCGCAAGGTAAAGGGTTCCAGAGAACGCGCATTTTTGGCGAAGAAAAGTGAGGGGGAAGAGGAAGTTCCTAAGTCTCGCAAGCACCAAAGGTTAAAAGGACCTGGGGTTGGCTTTTTGGGGCGTATTTGGTCTTGGTTCCCGGGGCGTGGCGTGGGGTTCGCGGTAGCGTTTGCGACTTTGTGTATAGTTTTTGCAATCCCTCTTGGTCAGTTTTTGCTGTGGAAATGTAAAGCGGAAAGACAAATTTCTCGTGCAAACACATCTTTTAACAGTATTGAGTTAGACAACGCTTTACAAGCTTCGTTTAATGCTCAAAAAAGTCTAGAAGTTTCGGAGAGTGGTTTGAGGCGAGTGTCTTGGGTTTTTAATTTGGTAGGAAAGAAAGCTTCTTATGAGAACAAGAGTCAGTACTTGCGTACTTTGCGATACCTGTCTCAATACATTCATTATACTGCTGAGGCTTTCTTTCCAGTTAAAGGAGCCCTTGATACACAACATATTCCGTCTTCTGCAGCTAACTACAGCGGGGCCAAGGCTGCTCTAATTCGAGCAAAGCAGATGATTTTTATGGTAGAAGCAGAGCTGGCCAATTCTTCTAAAGAAGGTGTCACGTCCCCTTTGGGAACTGCGTGGGACCAATATATTGTTCAAGCTAAGAATCGTTTAGGATTGATTCGCCAATTTTTGGAGGAGCCCGCATCGTTTTCGCTTCCCAATCTCCGCCAAGAATTGGTGCAGTACGGGTGGGTTTTGTGATATTTCCTTTGACGCTGGGGTTTTGTTCTGTTAGAATACGGGTACTGAATGAATCAGGAGATTCTGTCCCGGTTTTTAAGCAATACTCATTGTTACCAGTGTGGTCTTCCGTTGGAAGATGCGGAAGTAACCTTTTTGTTCAGAGCTTCCGTGGCAAGTATTGTCCACATTCGTTGTAAAAATTGTGGAGCGGAAACCTTGGCAACTTTAAGTGTTAGCGGCCACCAGGTTACAGATGTTCGAACCGATCTTACTTCCTCGGAGTTAAAAAGGTTTTTTGTCTCTGAGCCTGTTTCGGTAGATGATGTATTGGACATTTATGATTTGAGTCAAAAGGGAAGCGTATGGCAACTTTTAGAGCAAAAAAGAGAGAAACTCTCGGAAAAAAAGTCAAAAAGCTCCGCAGAGAAGGATACATTCCTGCGGTCCTCGTTGAACGAGGAAAAACTTCCATCCCATTAGCTTTAGATTATTACCATTTCCTCAATACCTATCAGGAAGCCAGGGATAGCTCTGTAGTGGATTTAGAAGTTGATTCGGAGCAGGTTAAAGTTATTGTTTCGGAAATTCAGCTGGATCCTTTAAGTGGTAGGCCGCTTCATGTCAATTTCCGTAAGATTCACGAGGGGGAGGAGATGGCAACTACAGTTCCGGTCCGATTTGAAGGTAAATTACCAATTGTGGAGCGCGGAGACGGGTTGCTCTTGACCCTTCTTGATGAATTGGAGGTGGAGGCCCTACCTAAACATCTTCCCTCAGAAGTTTCTGTAGATGTTTCTAGCTTGGGGCAAGTCGGAGACTCTATAGCTATTAAAGATTTACCTTTGGATCTTGATAAGGTTACTGTTTTGGGGCACGAGCCAAGTGACCTAGTGGTAAAGATTGAAGAGCCGGAGATGGAAGAGGTTGAGGAGTATGAGGAGGAAGTACTTTTTGGGTTTGAGGAAGAATTAGAGGAAGAGGAGGAGGAAGTGAAAGAGGAGGGAGTGGCGGAAGGGGTTGAGGATATGGCGGAAGAGGAGGGTACTAAACCTGGCGAGGAAGAGCCTAAGGAGGGCAAGGAGCCTCCTAAACAGGAGCAGGAGTAACCCTGATTACTGAATACTGGTCACTAACTTATGTGGAATACTATTCTTGTTGAACCAATTTTAAACTTACTAATGCTTTTTTATAAAGTATTGTTTTCTAACTTGGGTCTAGCTATTTTGGGACTTACCGTATTTATTAGATTAATGCTTTTCCCCCTAACCTTACCAGCTTTGCGAATGTCAAAAAAACAAAAGGAATTGAAGCCGGAGTTAGATAAACTTAAGAAACGGTTTAGAGATAATAAGGATAAGTTAGCGCAGAAGCAATTGGAACTAATGCGAGAGCACGGGGTTAATCCCGCTTTGGGTTGCTTGCCTCAGATTGTCCAAATAGTGGTGCTTATAGCTTTGTACCAGGTTTTTAGGCAAGCCCTGCAGGCTAATGGTCAAGGCATTTCTGCGTTGAATAGTATGCTTTATTTTGATTTTTTGAAAATTCCTGTGGGTGGCAGTATAAATGTTGAGTTTCTGTATTTGGACTTGACACAACCGGATCCTTATTATGTATTGCCCATCTTGGCTGGACTTACACAAGCGGCGCTCGCTTTGGTTGGTAGGAGATTGCAGGGACAGGACTCTTCTGATGAAAAGCAGGAAAAAGAAAGTGTGGAAGAAGACACAGGTGGTATGGAAAGCATGATGCAGGATATGCAGTGGCAGATGGGCTTAATTTTCCCCTTGATGACTGTGTTTATCGGTGTTAGACTCCAGAGTGGTTTGGTGCTTTATTGGGTGGCAAGTGTTTTGCTATCGTTAGTGCAGCAATGGTGGGTTCTTTCCCGGGAATAATTATTCTACATTATGGAAGCAATAGAAATTATTGAAAAATTTAGCTACGAAATGTTAGAGCAGTTGGGAGTTTCTTATGAAGATGTTGAAGTAGTTGCAGAGGAGGACTCTTTTCGTGTTAATATTAGTTGTGACGAGGATAGCGGAATTTTAATTGGATATCATGGCCAGAGTCTGGAAGCTTTTCAAAAAATATTGTCCTTGCTTGTGTATCGTACTTTGGGCGAGTGGCAGAAAATCTTGGTTGATGTTGAGGAGTACCGTGCTGACCGGGAAAATAAGCTTCGAGAGTTGGCGGAGAGTGCAGCAAATAGGGCCCGGTTTTTAAGGGAGCCTGTGACACTTTCTCCAATGAATTCCTATGAGCGCCGAATTGTACACACAGCGGTAGGAGAATTGGAAGATGTTTGGACAGAAAGTACAGGGGAAGGTAGGGATAGGAGAGTTGTTATATATCCTGGCGATACAGGTGAAAATGACAGTGAGGTCTAATTTATTACTTGTTTGTGTGGTCTAATTTTCAATTTTCAATAACCAATTTTCAAACGAGGTCATTGGAAATTTAGAATTTAAAATTTAAAATTCATTTATATGAAAATCTCTTGTTTACAAGAAACCTTAAGTGAAGGGCTTTCCACAGTTACCCGTGTGGTTTCAACTACAGGGAGTTTACCTGTTCTTTCCAACGTCTTATTGGAAACAGAGGAGGGACGGCTTAAACTTCAGGCTACCGATTTGGAAACGGGAGTAACCACCTGGGTGGGAGCGGATATAGAAGAGGAAGGTGCAATTACAGTTCCTGCTAAAGTTTTTTCAAGATTAGTTTCCGACTTATCTCCGGGAGAAATATCTTTGAAAACCAAGAAACAAAACCTCTTTCTGGAAGCGGAGGGAGTAGAGTCTAGGTTTAACGGTCTTTCTGCAGATGAGTTTCCAGAAATTCCTGAATTTACGGAAGAGGGATTTGAGTTGAAAGCTTCGGAGATAGCTGAGGGAATTGATGAGGTTATTTTTGCAGCAGCAAAGGACGAGGGCCGCCCTGTTCTTACAGGGATTCTTTTTCGAAGCAACGGTAAAGAGCTTGTTATGGTCGCTGTAGATGGTTTTCGTTTAGCAGAAAAAAAATTGACTTTTGAAAAAGAATTACCAAAGATGGATTTCATCATTCCGGCTAGAACACTGCGTGAGGTTTCTCTGCTTTTGGGTGGTGAGGATCAGACAGTAAAGATGGCTCAAGTTGAAGAGGAAAATCAAATTCTTTTCCAAGTTGGGGATGTTCGGTTTTCCTCACGGTTATTGGAGGGCAATTTTCCAAACTACCGGGAAGTTGTTCCTGACAATTTTAGTGTAAGTATAGAAACAGATAGAGCTGAATTTTTGAAAGCGGTACGCTTAGCATCACTCTTTGCCGAGGGCGGTTCTAACGTAGTGCGCTTAAATATCTCACCTAGTGACAATATTCTATCTGTTTCTGCAAATACTCAGGAAATTGGCAGTAATAAGGTGGAAGTTCCTGTTCAGGGTGAGGGTGAGGATGCCAAAATTGCCTTTAACGCTAAGTATCTAACAGATTGTCTTTCTGCTCTTTCTTCAGACAAAGTTATTTTTGAAATGATTGAAAGTTTGAAACCTGGGGCTATTCGACCTAAGGATGGAGAAGACTATTTGCACGTAATTATGCCTGTGCGGGTACAGGAATAAGCCAGTTAGGCAGCTGAGTATTTTTATCTGTTAGTGAGAATCCTCCTCTTCTGACTTGCGATTATCCTTGTTTTCTTTTCCTTCCTCCTTTTCTTTTTTTATTTCCACAACTTCTTCTGGTTTAGTAGTTATTAACTTGTGTTCTTGTTCAGACGCTACAATATTTATAGCAACGTGGTTTGGACCTGCAAAGAATAAACCTTCGCCCACACCAGCGGAGAGGAGACGCCTCTTTTCTCCTTCTGAGAGGTAGAAGGTATCTCCAACTAGATCAATAGCTGCCGGGTGTTGTTTCATAAGGACTGAGATGGAAGAGTTGTCAATAATAGCCTTACCGAACTCTGAATTAAGAAAGTCGCCTACATCTTGAGTAATAGTGGTCAGGCCTAGGTAGTATTTTCGCGCCCTTTTGGCTATAGAGTAAAGGAATTCGGCGGAGTCCTTGTGTTGCATTAGATACCAAGCCTCGTCAACCACCAACAGCCGCCTCTTTAGATCGTCTTTGACCCTGTTCCAGATAAAGTCAAGTATTATATACATAGCAACAGGTCGTAGTTTGTCTTCTAGATTTTTGGTGGAAAAGACTGTTAGCTTCTTTTTTAAACTTACTGTGGATCGCTGATCAAAAACTCCGGCTAAGCTTCCTTTTATATATCTTTCCAATCGTTCTGCTAGAGATTGCGCTTCCTTTTCTTCCATTCCTAGTAAAATTTTGTACAAATCTTCCATCAATGGGGGTTCTCTGGTTTGTGTTTTTGGATCGGGAGTAATTCCCTTGGATTTGTAGGTTCGCATTAGGGCTTTATCTAAGATTGCTTCCTCGCGGGTATCTAAATTACCCAAAATTATTTTAAACAGTCGGTGTAATGATAGGATTTTGGCGCCAAGCTGGGTTTCCCCTTTTTCTGCAAGTTGGGATATATTGAAGGGATTAATTTTTGCTGGAGAGTCCATGGAGAAGGAAATAAATTCCCCGTCCACTGCCTCGCAAAGCCGTTTATATTCTTTTTCAGGATCAATGACTATTATTTCAGTATCAAACATTAAACTGCGTAAGACTTCTAACTTGGCCATAAAGCTCTTACCTGATCCAGCTTTGCCAAAAAGTACACTATTATAGTTTTCTAGGGAGAAGCGGTCAAATATAACTAGGCTTTTGTTGTGCTCGTTTATTCCGTAAAGAATTCCTTCATTTGCAGTTAGTTCCGATGAAACAAAGGGGAAGGTGGTGGAAAGTGATGTGGTGTCCATATTTCGAGTTATTTTCATGTGATCACTACAGGTAGGTATTGTTGATTTAAATCCTTGCTCCATTTGTAGGCTAGTTTTCTTAGCTACAATCATTAGCGATCCTAAGGTGCTTATCAGCTCTTCTGTTACCCTGTCTAGTTCTTTAAGTGATTTTGCAGGGATTGTAATGTAAAAGGCAAAGCGGAAGAAGCGCTCCATTCCCTTGGTAAGGCTTCCTTGGAGAGATTTTGCATCTTCCAAAGCAGCTTTCACTGTTGGGTCTTCTACCCGGCCTTTTTCTTCGTCTGCTTTAAGAGTAGCTTCTAGCTCGGCAATTTTTCTCTTTAGATCTTGCAAAATACCAGAGGAAGATACCGGGTAGCAGAAAAAAGAGATATTGAGGGAGTGATCGAAGTTAATAACTTGGGAAAGCCAGTTAGCGCTTACGAACCTAGGATACCCAGAGACAAACAATGTTCGGAAGTAGCGGTCACCTATTTGAATATGATTGAAATCGACTTCAATAGTTTCGGGAGCAATTATATCTTTGACATCAGCTTCCTTTTCTAGCAAGTGTTCAAATTTGTCCAAATTATATGTAGGTTTTCCCATTTTTAGATGTTGTACATTTCGTAAAATAATTCTGTAAGTTGTTTGGTATTCAGGCGTTGTATCCTTATGCCAATGCGGTTGAATTGCTTTTCTAACTGGTCAATGCGTGGCTCAAGCTTGGGCGTGGCCTTTTCAACAATCCGTTCTACGTTTACTTGTGGCTCAACAGGCTTTCCCTGGAGCTTGCGAATTAATTTGTGGATAGGAGTCTCTACCGTAAGCTTTAAATTTTTAAAGGGAACACTTACGTAGCACTCTTTGTCCAGGACCTCGTTTTTTTGGGTTAAGTTTTTTATAAATGTTAAGTAGTTGCCCATTTGCTCTTTTAATCCAGGATTTTCCTGTTCATCACGTAGTTTACTTAACTGGTTTATGTAGGAGCTTATGTTCAGGCGCTTGGAGCGAATAATTATTTGGAGCGGAAAAGATAAAGAGTTTAGTAAGGCTCCGTAAGCTTCAATTATTGAGTCTTGCTCTCTTTCTGAAAGAAGATCAAAGTTAACAGCAGTAGTTTGAAGTACTGCCACAGCGTTGCCATTTTTTAGAACGACTAGATCATTAGTGATTTCTTTTATATCAAGATGTTCTTGAGTAGATGCTTTTATCTCAGTCATTTTTTTTAATTCTTTTTAAAGACAATTGGCTCTAAGACACTACCTTCAACAGGTACTTTTACTGGTTCGTAGTGCCCGCTACTAACCTTAACAGTGTACTTACCGTTGGGCAAGGGTGTGGAGACGGCAAATTGACCTAGCTTGTTGGTCTTAAGTGCTCGTACTGGGTCTCCGTCTTCATCCTCAATTATTACCATCTGACCCTCTACTAGCTCGCCTTCGGCATCCTTAACTACGCCGTTTATAATATTAGGTACATTGTTAATAATTGGTGCCAGCTCTTGTTCTTCTTTTATTTTTGCTTTTAGCTGTTCTTCCTTTCCCTTTTTCGACTTTTTCTTTTCCGGTTTAGGACTGACCTCCCCGACCTCCTTTTTTGAAGGTTCTGTAGCTGGTTTTTCTTCTAGCTGTTTTCTCAGTTTCATCATTTTTCCTACTGCGCGGGTTCTTTGATCTTCTAATTTCTGCAGCTCGCGGCCTTTTTCTTCTAGGTTTTGTTGATAGTCTTCCTTGTCCTTTTGCAATTTCGCTAGTTTGGTTTCGAATTCTTTAGCTGTTTTGTTCAATGTTTTGAGCTTTTCTTCCAGATCTTTGTTTTTTTCTTCTAGGCTTTGAATGTGTTTCTTTAGTTCCTTAGTTTCTTTTTCTTTCGTCCTTGGTTTCTTTTCAGAACTTTTTTGTTCTTTTTCCTTTAGTTCATTTTGTAATGCACGGTTCTTTTCCTCTAGAGTCTCTAGCTGGTCTTTATAGTATTTTATAGTTTGTTTTAGGTTGGCTGGCGTTTCTTCTGCTCCTTCTAATTCTTTTAGCCGCTTGTATTCCTCACCAATAGTGGCGAGTCTTTTTTTGAGAAGCATGTTCTCTTCTCGCAGTTCCTTTTCCGAAAGTTTTTCATTGCTTCGCTTTCCCATTGCTTTTAGAATTTGGTCTAGATTTTTAGAAACTTCGCTTGCCTTCTTTTCTAAATCATCTTTTGATTTGCTGTTTTCCTCTTTTACCTCTTGAATTTTTTCTCTAAGTTCTTTCCCTAGCTTTTCTACTTCTTCTTGTCTTTCTGTATCTTTTTCT
Organism: uncultured Candidatus Saccharibacteria bacterium; assembly: GCA_964581885.1. GTDB lineage: Bacteria > Patescibacteriota > WWE3 > JAUXAW01 > JAYEID01 > JAYEID01. The sequence continues at coordinate 42,267 of CAZOPS010000001.1, forward strand.
TGCTTTTGTGATTTAGATTTTTCCTTGTCTTTTTTTTTCGGTGTTGCTTGAGCCTTACTTGACGACTTGCTCCTTTTCCATACTCTACGAGTAGGAGAGTAGCTGGCAGTAAAGTAGTTTCTTATCCACTCATCCAGGCCCCGCTCTTCCATAGGGACAAAAGCCATTCCCAAGGCAACCGTAGCAACCAGAAGTATAAGTGGCCACCGAATGATACTGGGCAGTGGTTGGGAATAAATTATAAACCCAATTATAGCGCCACCACCCACATAACTAAATTGCCGCAGAGTCATATCACCCACCAACTTGAATTCTACTTCCATAATATTTTGGGGCACTGGATGTTGTTTTTTGAGATTGCCACCTTGCTTTTCCATTTTGGTGTTTTATAAAATGTGAAGATTGTTCCCGCGAGTTAAAAGAGGCGGGCAGTTTTATCTTAGCTTAGTATAGCATAGCTAAAACAATCTGGAAAAAGGGGTAAAAAAGGGTGCTGGAGCGTATTTCATTTTTTAAGAAGCTCGACACCGGAGTTGAAGGTCCTATAAAATTGTGGTATACTCTGGTGATTTAATAGGAGGCTTTAAAAAATACTAAGGAGAGAGG
>CAZOPS010000002.1:0-19359 GCA_964581885.1 uncultured Candidatus Saccharibacteria bacterium
GTCATTCTGGAGGAAGACGAGGCTTGGCGAGGATGACGATAGAATCTACATTTTTCTAACTAGTTGCTAATTACTAATTACTAATTACTAGTTGAGACTAGGAATGTTTGCTAATCTATTAAAAATAGTGTGCTTCTCTTACTGCAATATTGCTAAAAGATTATGAAAAAGAAAAAAATAGTTTTTACAGGTGGTCATCATACTTCAGCAGTAGCTGTAATTGATGAAATCGCAAAAAAACAAGAATTAGCAAACAAGGTTCAAGTTCACTTTATTGGCCATCGATATGCTATGCATCAGGAAAAGATAGAAAGTGCTGAGTATCAAGAGATTAAAAAGCGGAGGACACCCTTTTATGATTTACAGGCAGGAAAGATTTATCGAACCCTTAATTTGTGGGAGTGGTTGAGAGTCCCTTATGGTTTTTTTCAAGCTTTGTTTATTCTTCTTAAGGTACGTCCGGCCCTTATTGTTTCTTTTGGAGGTTATTTAGCTGTTCCTGTGGTTTTTGCTGGATGGCTTTTGGGTATACCTGCGGTGACCCATGAGCAGACTGTTACTGTGGGTTGGGCAAATAAATTTATTGCCTACTTTGCAAAAAAGGTTTTTATTTCCTGGTCCCAATCAAGGAAATTTTTTCCGGAGGAAAAAGTTATTTTTACGGGATTACCTTTGCGGCAGGAAATTGTTGCTTTGGCAAGAGAGGGTTTTGAAGATTTAGCAAATGATGAACCAGTTTTGTATATTACGGGTGGCAAACAAGGCTCTCAGGTAATTAATCAGGCAGTAGAGGATTGCTTACAGGAGTTTTTAGATCATTTTTATGTTTACCACCAAACTGGTGCGCTTGATCTTCCTAAGTTTAGGGATTCTGCTAAAGATTTGCCCACGGGGTTGAAAGAGCATTACACAGTTTTTGATTATTATGGCCAGAAAAGAGTAGCAGAGGTTTACAAAAAAGCCACAGTGGTGGTAGGGCGTGCTGGTGCTCACACTACCTATGAGCTGGCAGTTTTAGGGAAGCCAGCTGTTCTGATACCAATTCCTTGGGCTTCGCACAACGAGCAGGAAAAAAATGCCCGGATTTTGGAGGAGGTTGAGTTGGCAAAAATACTCCCTCAGAAGGATTTGGACGGGCGAAAGCTGCTCAGAATTTGCTTAGAACAGGCTTCTTTGAGTGAGGCGGAATTGCGAGAATCTCGAAACACGGCTCGCGAACTTGTTCAGTTGGACGCAGCTCAGAAAATTGTGGAGGAGCTTTTGGAATATTTAAGCTGATTCCAGGAAGAACGTATATGTTAGAATTAAATGGCAATGGGCAATATACCCGGAAAGAGTTATTATAGGCCTCGCCGCTTTCGAAGCACCTCAAAATCGAGAAAACCAGAGTTTAGAAAAAGCTTTCGGAAAAAGCGCCGCCTTCTTAGGCGCTATTTGGGGAGCAAGGCCTTCCTTTTTCTGGCTGGTTTTAGTGCCTTTTTTCTTTTGCTGTATGTGGTTTTTTTGTCGGATCTTTTTAGTATTCAAGATGTAGAAGTTAAGGTTATGGCTCAAGGTAAAAAGCTGGATGCGGCTGTTCTTACTCAGGAAGTGAGAAAACGATTTTTGGGGAAGAATTTATTGTTTGTTTCTGCCAGTAAGTTGTTTTTTCTTTCTGAAGACCCTACAGTTAAAGAGTTTTCTCTCAAGAAACAATGGCCGAACAAGTTTGAAGTTCACGTGTCTAGGAGAGTTGGTAAAGCAATTTTGCTAGATAGCAAAGGGGCAGAATTTTTGGTGGATGAGGAGGGTGTTGTTTTTGCGTCGGCAGGAGATGCTGACCTTCCAGTAATAAGCTATCCTTCAAAAAATCTAGCTATTGGAGACAAAGTTCAGGGGCGCGAGGTTGGGTTTGTTTTGGCTGTTCTTTCTTCCTGTGCAGAGTCGAGTTTGGAGGTAGAGTCAGTTCGGGCTGCAGGTAAGGTTGTTGTGGAGTTTTCTACTGGTCCGCAGGTTGTACTTCCCCTAGAGGAAGATGCCATTGCTAAGATGATTGATATGGTTCAACAATTTCATGCGCGCGAGGAGCCTGTCTCTAAGATTGATTTGAGGTTTAAGAACCCTGTGGTAGAATACAATTAGGGTAGGGACAGGCTTGGTTGCTACAGTTGGTCTAATTGTTGTGCTGCTTGGCTAGGTTGTGTATTGCACTTAGAACAATTAGGAATTGTGTTTGGTTGTTGACCTTGCTTTTTTATCCTGATAAATTAAATACAGCTTAACTTTGGGACAGTTAAATTTTTTATTTCTACCACTCTCCCAAAAGCTATTAGGATCTCTAACTTACTTATAAAAATGCCCAAAGAAAGAATTGTTACCGGAATAGATATTGGCTCTTCTAAAGTTTGTACTATTATTGCTTCAGTTTCTTCAGATTCCAGCACAGATCGTAGTCCGAAAGTTTCTATTATTGGTGTATCCACTGTGCCGTCTAGTGGAATAAAGAAGGGGGTAGTAGTAGATATAGATGAGGCTGTTGAATCTATTGCGCAGTCTCTGGAGGGTGCAGAGCGCATGGCAGGGTATGCGGTTTCTTCTGCTTATATTTCTGTTGATGGTAAACACATTTCCTCTCTTAATTCCCATGGTGTGGTTGCTGTAGCTAATCAGGAAGGTGAAATTACAGAAGGAGACGTTTCCCGGGTTACAGAAGCAGCTCAGGCAATTTCTATTCCTTCTTCCCGAGAAATCATTCATGTTATACCATGTGACTTTATTGTTGATAATCAAGGGGAAATCCACGACCCTGTAGGTATGAGCGGCGTCCGTTTAGAGGTGGAAACAAATATTATTTCGGGATCTACTACTGTTATGCGCAACTTGGTTAAGTGTGTGCAACAAGTGGGTGTGGGTGTTTCTGATCTTGTGTTTGAAGGAATTGCATCAGCAGAATCTGTTCTTACTGATACTGAAAAGGAGTTAGGAACTATTTTGATTGATGTGGGAGGTGGAACTACTAGTGTAATTGTTTTTTCGGGGGGGAGTCCTGTTTTTGCAAAAGTTTTACCAATTGGTGGTCGGAATATAACCAACGATTTGGCAGTGGGGCTGCGGGTAGGGTTGGAGGATGCAGAGGAAGTAAAGCGACGACTTTCGGTTGAAGACTTGTTTGCTGCAGACAGCTCGGAAAAAAATGCGGAAGAGGACGATGAGTTAGATATTTCTGATTTGGGATTGGAGAAAAAGACAGTTTCCAAGAAGATGGCAAGGAACATTATTGAGGCCCGGCTGCAAGAGATTTTTAAAATGGTTGGTCAGGAAATAAAGAGTAGTGAGCTTGAGGATAGGCTTCCTGCCGGCATGGTTGTTACAGGTGGGGCAGCTCAGACATCAGGTGCTTTGAAGGCGGCAAAGCGTGTATTAGGGTTCCCTGTACGGCTTGGCGAGCCTCGTGGAGTTTCCGGGCTTATTGATGAGATTGGGTCTACGGAGTACGCATCCGCCGTTGGGTTAGTGCTTTACGGTGCGTATTTTGCTCAAGGTGGGGGGTTTATGGCTGGCTTTGTTCCAGGAGAAAGTTTTGGTGGTATAGTTCAACGCGTGGTATCCTGGATAAAAGGATTTTTACCTTGAATTAGTTTAACCTTATTTTTATGCAAATAAAACCTCAGATTGCACAGGCAGCAAAGATAAAAGTGTTAGGAGTTGGTGGTGGAGGTGGAAATGCTCTAAACTCAATGATTGATTTGCAAGATATAAAAGGAGTGGAGTTTGTTGCTATAAATACAGATGCTCAAGCTCTGGAGGTTAACAAAGCTCCAATAAAAATTCAGATTGGACAAAAGCTTACAGGTGGTTTGGGATCAGGTGCAAATCCTGAAATTGGTCAGCAAGCCGCGGAGGAGAGCGAAGAGGAGATGAAAGAGCATGTGAAGGGGTCGGATATGGTTTTTATTACTGCTGGGATGGGTGGTGGGACGGGAACTGGTGCCACTCCAATCATTGCTCGGTTAGCAAAGGATGTTGGAGCGCTGACTGTGGGAGTAGTAACTAAACCATTTGCCTTTGAGGGTGAAAAGAGAATGACGCAAGCTGAGGAAGGAATTGTGAACCTGCGTAGTAAGGTTGATGCTTTGATTACTATTCCTAACCAAAAGTTATTAGAAGTGATAGAACGGAAAATGAGTATTTTAGAAGCTTTTAAGATTGCGGATAGTGTTTTGGGTCAGGGAGTGCAGGGTATTTCTGATCTTATTGTTGTGCCGGGGTTGATAAATGTTGATTTTGCGGATGTAAGAACAATTATGACTGAGGCGGGTTCTGCACTTATGGGGATAGGTCGTGCTAGTGGCGAAGACAGAGCAAAGGTGGCAGCAAATAATGCTACTTCTTCTCCATTGCTAGAGGCTTCTATTGAGGGTGCTAGAGGAATTCTCTTTAACATTGTAGGTGGTAAGGATCTTAGTATGCACGAAGTGGATGAGGCAGCAAGAATTATTTCTGGTGAAGCGCATCCTGATGCTGAAATCATCTTTGGTGCTACCATAGATGACGAAATGACAGATCAGATTAAGGTAACTGTAATTGCAACTGGATTTGAGAATGGTGTGTCAGAAACCTTTGATACATTTTCTAAAGAGGAGCCGGAAAGGGAAGAGGAGGGAGGGCTTGACACTAAGGATAAGGATGAGGAGGAAGAATACGAGATCCCAGCTTTTTTAAGACGCAAATAATGCAAGCCTTGGCTTTGATATTTTTTAGTTACGGAGTGATGCGCGTACACCATTTATTAATCATTGCCCAGTTGATAGGCTGTCAAACTGATAGCTGATTACCCTCGCTGCCCCCGAGATGTCTCAACTAACTAGAAGAATATTTTGTTACGCCTTGTAAATCGCAAGCCGATTATGGGCTCATAGTTCTTCAACCATTTATGGATTTTTGTGTTTTAGTTGTTCCTTTGGAGCTTTTTGATTGGCTTGAAGGAGAAAAACACGCTTTCTGAAATTTTTAGTTCTTAAATATTGAAGAGTAAGGAGCGCCAAAAATCCTGATGTTACTGTGAAAACAGTAATAAGTGGAAAGTAGTTTACGAAATGTTTTGGATGGTATATGATTGAAATTGCGTCTTACCACAGACGTTTTTTTCTGCTTTTAGTGATTGGGGATCTGTTTTTTTGTTCTTATTTTGATCTTAAATTTCTGGGAGAGGGGAACCAGAAATTATAGTCTGATAGTATTTTGTTAAAATAATGCCTGTCCAACCTCCGAAACAAGTAGAAAAAAGAGACGGCCGGTTAGTTTCTTTTAAACCGGAGAAAATAACTGTTGCTATTTGGAAAGCAGCGCAAGCTATTGGTGGTGAGGATAAAGATCGCTCAAAGTACCTTTGTGACCGGGTGGTTGAGCAGTTAGCTGAGAAATTTGGTCCGGATGGCATACCTACCGTCGAAGAAATTCAAGATATTGTAGAAAAAACCCTAATTGAATATGGTCATGCTAAAACTGCTAAAGCCTATATCCTCTACCGTGACCTCCATAATAGAATTCGTGATATCCGTACTTTAGTTGATGTTAATGAGTTGATAGGGTCTTATTTGGATCGATCTGATTGGAGGGTTAAGGAAAATGCCAATATGGCTTTTTCCCTGCAAGGTCTTAATATTCACGTTTCCTCAGCAATGTCAGCGCGTTATTGGCTGAATACTATTTATTCAAAGCAGGCTCGAGACGTTCATACTGAGGGGGCTGCGCACATTCATGATTTGTATTTATTAGCTCCTTATTGTTGTGGTTGGGATTTGCAGGATCTTTTACTGCGCGGTTTTGGCGGTGTGCGTGCGAAGATCGAGTCCCGTCCGCCAAAACACTTTCGAGTAGCCTTGGGGCAGCTGGTTAATTTCCTCTACACTTTGCAAGGCGAGGGGGCAGGTGCACAGGCTGTTTCTAACCTAGACACCCTAATAGCTCCTTTTATCCGCTATGATGACCTTTCTTATTATCAGGTGAAGCAGGCAATGCAGGAGTTTATTTATAACATGAATGTTCCAACCAGGGTTGGGTTTCAGTGCGTCTCCGAGGATACAGAAATTTTGACTTCTGAAGGGTGGAAAGGCTACAATGAGGTTGAAGTAGGCAGTTCTATTAAAACTTACAATTTGGATTCGGGCGTGATTGAGGATCAGGAGGTGGAGGATGTGTTTAGAAAAGAGTATCAAGGTAAGATGTATCGCTTGCAGAACAGGATTCAAGACCAGCTAGTTTCTCCCGGCCACCGTGTGGTTAGGAGGAAGTTTAACAGTGATCAGGTAGTTTTGGAGCCAGTTGAAGAAGTTGAAAAACTTGAATCTCCTTTTATTATCCCCATTGCCGCAGAGAACAACCTTCCTGATTTAGATATCAGCAATGAACAAATCAAACTAATGGCTTGGATTGCGGCGGATGGAACAATTGAGCAGCCCGGTGCTCACCGCTGCTGTTACCGAGTAAGTGTTTATCAGTCCAAAGTTAATAAACCAGACAATTATTGGGAGATAAAAGAACTTCTTGATCATTTTGAATTTGAATACTCTACGTTTTCTACATCTAGTTTAGGTGACGAGGTGGAACGCTTCCGTTTGAATGCTGAAAGCTCAAAGGAGATTCATAGTTGGTTTGGAACTAAGGAAAATGTTCATTTTATCCCTGAGAGGTTTTTAAGATTTAGTAAGAGGCAGGCCCGTTTGTTTTTGGATACCTATCTTAAGGCCGACGGTTTCGAAGATTGTAAAATCGCAACCACCAATATAGATCTTTTGGATGGTTTGCAGGCGCTCGCAGTTAGTGCCGGCTACGGATTTACAGTGTTAAATAGGGGCTCAACAGATATTGGTAGCAAAGATGTTTATGTGCTGCGCCTTATTCGGCACAAGGAAACTTATATTAATGATGTTGAGGAAGTTGATTATGAGGGTATAATTTGGTGTCCGCATACAAAAAACGAGACAATTATTGCGCGTAGAAAGGGGAAGGTTTTTATCACCGGAAACACGCCGTTCACCAATGTGACTATGGATCTTAAGGTTCCTTCTTATATGAAGGATGAATCTGTGATAATTGGGGGCGAGATGCAGGATGATACATACGGAGATTTTCAAGAGGAGATGGATATGTTTAACTGCGCATTTGCAGAGGTAATGATGGAAGGAGACTCTAAGGGCCGTGTTTTTACTTTCCCTATTCCTACTTATAACATAACAGAAGACTTTGAGTGGGATAATCCTAATTTGGATTCTGTGTGGGAGATGACAGCTAAGTATGGGATTCCGTATTTTTCAAATTTTGTTAATTCTGATATGGATCCTGAAGATGCCCGTAGTATGTGTTGTCGGTTACGTTTGGACAACAGAGAACTGCGCAAGCGAGGTGGTGGCTTGTTTGGTGCTAATCCCCTTACAGGTTCTATTGGTGTTTTTACTATTAACCTTCCGCGCATTGGTTATTTAGCAGATAGTAAAGAAGAGATTTTTGAGCAGTTGGAGAATATAATGCAAATTGGTAGAGAGAGTTTGAAGGCAAAGCGAAGAGTAGTGGAGGAGTTTACAGAGAAGGGACTTTACCCCTACTCTAGGCACTACTTAGACAAGGTAAAGGAGCGCTACGGCGAGTATTGGCGAAATCATTTTAACACTATTGGTTTGGTAGGAGGAAATGAGATGATATTGAATTTCTTGGGAGAGGGTTTTCGTGAAGAAGAGGCTCGAAAATTGTTGTTGGATGTTCTTAACTTTATGCACGAGCGGTTGATTGAATTTCAAGCTAAAGATGATCAAATGTACAATTTGGAAGCAACGCCAGCTGAAAGCACTTGTTACCGTTTAGCGAAAAAAGATAAGGAAATGTACAAAGATATAGTTGTTGCTAATGAGGAGGATTATAAAAATAATGACGCGGCGCCCTACTATACAAATTCTACGCAGCTTCCGGTTGGATTTAACGGGGATGTATTTGAAGCCTTGGAAATACAAGATCCCTTTCAGACAAGGTACACAGGAGGAACTGTATTTCACACTTTCTTAGGAGAAAAAATGCCATCGATAGAAGCAACTAAGAAGTTGGTCCGGAGAGTTGCCCAAAATTACGAATTGCCCTATTATACTCTCACACCGACTTTTAGTATCTGTCCAGAGCATGGTTATTTGAAAGGGGAACACATTTTCTGTCCAAAGTGTAAGAAAGCTTGCGAAGTTTACTCTCGAGTTGTGGGTTATCTCCGCCCTGTTAACCAATGGAATGATGGTAAGCAGGCAGAATATTCAGATCGGAGAGAGTTTGATGTTTGAGCTGCCCCTGATGAACTTCGGCTTTAATGTATATTCGTGGTCTCCAAAAAACAACCCTTCTTGATTTTCCAGGTAGGTTAGCATGTACAGTGTTTACGCCCGGGTGCAATTTTCGTTGCCCCTTTTGTTACAATCGGGATATGGTTTTGAGTTCTGTTGAAACTCCGGGAATGGAAGAAAAGGATTTTTTTAAGTTTTTAAAAAGCAGAAAAGGCGTTCTTGATGGCGTTGTTGTTTGCGGCGGAGAGCCCACACTCCAAAAAGATCTTCCAAATTTTATTAAAAAAGTTAGATCGTTGGGATTTGAAGTTAAGCTAGACACAAATGGGTCTCGTTCTGAGGTATTGCAACGACTTTTGGAGGATCACCTGCTGCAATTTGTTTCTCTGGATGTGAAGCATGTGTTGGATAATAATTTTTACGCAAAAGCATGTGGTTTGGAAAATTGTAAATTTTTACCTATGGTGAAAGGGAGTATAAACTTGCTGATTAATTCTGATATTGAATTTGAACTTCGAACCACGGTTGTTCCTACTATTCATAACAAGAAAAGCCTTTTAAAGCTTGCTAAACAGTTGAAGTCAATAGCAGAAAGTGCAGGCTCTTTAAATAAGGTAATCTGGATCTTGCAACCTTTTGAACCACAAAATTGCTTAGATAGCACTTTTAATGAGGTAAAGCCGTTTGGGAAGAGTGAGATGCAGGGACTTGCAGATGCAGCTAAAGATATATTTCCAAATACGAAGATAAGAGGGATCTCTTAGGAAGAGGGGAGAGTAAAAAATGTATAATAACCTTGAGAGGGGTTGGATAGAAGTGATTTGCGGTTGTATGTTTTGCGGGAAGACTGAGGAGTTGATTCGGCGTGTGGAGCGGGCTGTTATTGCACAGCAGGAAGTACAGGTTTTTAAGCCCGCTATCGATGTGCGGTACTCAGAATCTGAAGTGGCCTCACATGCAGGTAGGCAGTGTGCTGCGACGCCTGTTAGAGGCGTAAGTAGTTTACGTAAACTGATCGATAACGAGACAACGGTGATAGCTATTGATGAGGTTCAGTTTTTTGATAACGAGCTGGGGTTAATTGAGCTATGTGAAAATCTAGCAGATAAAGGTGTCCGTGTTATTGTGGCGGGATTGGACAGAGATTTTCGCGGCGAGCCTTTTGGTGCTATGCCGGAGCTCTTGGCACGTGCTGAAAAAGTGGATAAGTTGCATGCTATTTGTGTCAAATGTGGCGCACCAGCAACTCGTACCCAGAGAATGATTGATGGCGAGCCAGCGGCTTACGATGAACCTGTAATCTTGGTCGGAGGAGAGGAGGCATACGAAGCGCGTTGTCGCAGCTGTCACGAGGTTTGCAAAACGTGAAGCTTTTTGTAGCTAACGTGTTCAAGGCCGATCCCGCCACTGGATCGGCCCTTATTTTTGCTCTTTACAAGTTATAAGCTATCCCTTATCATTCTTTTATTCCTATGGAAGATATTCCCTTAACACCAAACGAAGTCTCTGAAAATATTTCGGAGGCGGATTTTAAATCTGTGCTTGATGCATATTGGGTAACTTCTGATTTTGATAGTATATCTCCTCAACGTCTGTACGGTGGGATTCGTAATGCTGTTTTCCTGCTTAATACTAGCAGAGGTGATTTTGTGCTTACTATTTATAAACCAGCACCAAGTGCAAAAAAGCGTGTGAAGAGGAATCTGAAAATTTACACTTTCCTAAAGCCTCAGGGGCTCCCTGTTCCAGAGATGGTGCCGGCTAAGAATGGGAGATTGTTTGTAAACAGGTTTATTTTAGGTGTTGAGCGCTTCGTTTCTCTCCACAAGTATATTGGAGGTTACAAAATTTTTCCCTACAGTGAGGATGATTTGTTTGCAATGGGAAAAATGCTATCTAATTTCCATTCGTGTTTGCGGACCTTCCCAGAACAAGGTATTTTACGCCTTATTCCAGAGGAGATTGCGGCCACCGAGACTTTTGCTGGGAGCAATACAGTGTTGCATATGGATTTTGCGCGGGGAAACGTCCTTTTTAAGGGCCGCGGAGATATATCCGTAGTGCTTGATTTTGAAGAAGCAATGTGGGGACCGCCTATTTTGGATATTTCAAAGTCTCTAGCTTTAATTTCGAAAGATAACAAAATGATTGATTTTGATTTTGTTAAAGGCAAGTTTTTTGAGGGTTATCGTGAGGGTTCTACCACGCTGACAGATGTTGATAAACTAGAGTCACTTGTTGAATATTTTTTTCATCGCATAATTTAGGGTTTATATTCGGGAACTTTTAAGTATGGTAAAGTGATTATATATTATCTTTTCTATGGTTGAGCGAGCAAAAATTGTTAGTGAAAATGAGTTAAGAAAATTAAGAGCGCGGCTAGAAGAACAAGGAAAAAGAGTTGTTTTTACGTGTGGGGCTTATGATCTAATCCACTCCGGCCATGCCCATTTTCTTGCCGAGGCACGTACTTGGGGCGACGTGCTGGTGGTTGGGGTAAGCGGCAACAAGTTGCGGCGGGAACGCCACGGACCTGTCCACCCTCTCCTTGATGAAAAAGAAAGAGCAGAGACTTTAAGTTACCTTCGTCCGGTGGATTATGTCACAATTATTAACGACTCTAATACTAGTTCGCTTCTTAGCACTCTCCAACCTCATGTCTTCTACACGATCAAGGAGGATTGGAAAGAGGGCGTTCGCCTTCGGGAGGAAGCCCAAACGGTAAAATCTTACGGGGGAAAGGTTATAGAAGCAGACCGGTTGGAGCCTTTCGTTTCCAGTTCAAAAGTAGTAGAAAGATTGGCCCACTCGATAATTAAAAGAGAATTGGAAAACTTTTTTGGTGATGATTTACTTGGTTTTAGTGATAATCACGAGCCCCCCTATATAGATTTGGGCAAGCAGACACCGCGTAATCTTTTGGGGTATGCTTATTTAGCTTCAGTCTTGTCGTGGCAGTCTTTAGAGGAGCTCAGAACTAAACTCCGAGAACAAGGTAAAACTTTAGCGTTTGTGAGCGGGTCTTATGATTTGGTGCATGTGGGGCACACGCGTTTTATTGAAAAAGCTGCCGGTTGGGCAGATGTTCTTGTTGTTGGTATCCCTTCTGACAGTGCCATTCAAGAATTAAAAGGACCCAGCCGTCCGGTAGTGGGTGAGCTTTCGCGTGCTGAGCTTCTACGGTTTTTTCGTCCGGTGGATTATGTGACTGTTTTCCCGCATGATACTGTTGCTGATGTCTTGGAGTTGCTAAGGCCGGATGTTTTTCAGACAGTGAATGAATCATGGAATGAGGGTTACAAGGAAAGTAAGGAATACAAAATTGTCAAAAAATATGATGGAGATGTGAAGCTTGTAGAGCGGCAGGCACCTTTTGTTTCCTCGCATATTTTGATTGAGCAGGCAGCGGGGGCAATGGTGAGAGAGATTTTCAAGAAGTGTTTGGGGACGTAGTGGATCTTAACATTTAGCTTTTTTTAATGTTACGCATGGTTAAGACCGGTTTTTTTAGTTGCAACCCTTGTGGCCGCCTGAAGAGGGCGCGCGATAAATCGCGCTACTTCGAATATAGTAGCGAAGTTTACTTCGCGCTCCGGTTCAAAAGAAAGGCGCGCTCTGTCTCCAGGGGCAGGTTGGGGAATTAGACAGTTCGGTAAAGATATTATGGCTGACGATAAGGACTACTACAGCAAAGAGTTTCAAAAAAATGCCCGGTTGGGCGAGTATTGGTATGATGAGATTTGGAAAAACGTCGAGGGTTGCCCTTTTTGTGATTTGAAGGAGAAATACATTGTGAAGGAAAAAGGCGGTGTTGTTCTAACAACAAACCTTTTCCCTTATACAGATTATCACTTGATGATTATACCCCGAGAGCATGTAGTTTCAATAAGAGACTTAGGCGGGGAGGATTGGCAGACGGTGAGGGATCTGGCTGGGCTTGCGGGGCGGTTGTTGGAAGAGAAAGGTATTCCCGGTTATAAATTCCTTGTTCGGGAAGGTAAACAGAAAGGAAAAACTGTCGAACACCTTCATTTTCACATTATTCCTGGGGTAGACGATCTGGAAAAATGGGACTATCAGAAAATTGAAAATGCACCAATAGATGCAGCAGAGAAGCTGCGTAGTCTTTTGAAATAATAGTAATAATAATGTAGTAGCAGACTTTAGTCTGCGTTCAGAAACACCTCCGTTCGAAATGGGTGCGAAGGTTTTTTCCCTTTCGAGTTATTCCGAGAACGAGAAATCATAACAGGTTATTTAATAGGTGTATATATGATTAAAATAAATCCGAAAATTAGATTTATGCGTCGGGCTTGTCTCCTCTGCGACAAGTCGCAGTGTTTATACCGGGTTGGCTGTGTGGCTGTACGCGACGGCAAGGTTATAATGGAGGCTTTCAACGAAACTCTTCCCGGCGAGAAGTATTGTCAGGAAGGGGAGTGTATTCGCAAAAAATTGGGCCTAACAGGTGGAGCGGATATAGACAAGGTGTGTACAATCCATGCCGAAGTCAATCTCATTGCTAAAGCCGCAGCCCGTGGTATTAAATTAGAAGGTGTGGATGTCTACTTAACAACTTTTCCTTGTTACATTTGTTCTAAAAGCCTTGTTCAAGCCAAGATTGGAAAGCTTTATTATATGTCGGATTATGCAGATAATGATGGTTTACGCCTTTTCAAGGCCGCGGGGATTCCGGTGGAAAAGATAGAGGAGGATTTGGTGTGGGGGAGATGCTAAGTTAGGGTCCGTTTCGAGGTCTGGGGAGAAACCAAAATAGGAAATTTCCTCTGTTTTGATTTCCCGCCTCTCCGGCGGGTTGCCGAAGAGGCAACTCTCTTGCAGACCTGCCTTGTCGGCAGGCAGACTCGTTCGAAAAGGGGCTATCCTGGTGTGGTTATTGTAGGGGTGTAGTGTCACGTAAAGGCTCGCCACGTGGCAAACGCTACGTCTCTACAGAATTACCATTGTATTACCATCGTATTACCATCGTATTACAACTGTATTACCATTGTTATGAACTGGCCAATATATTTTAAAGACAGATTATACCTCGGCAACCTTGATTCTCCGGTGGCGCTGTGTACTTTATGGACTCCTAAGGAAACTATTGTCGAACAGTTGGATAAAAGCAACTTTTGTGTTGCAGGACAACTTTATTCTGGTCGGGGTCTTAATTTTATGGTGCGTAATCTTCTTGCAAAGCCATCAATACAGTATTTAGTAGTTTGTGGACGTTCCTTGAATAATTCTAGCGAGTTGCTTTTTAGCTTTTTTGAAAATGGGGATGGCGAAGAAGAGTATATTGATAAAGAGGTTCCTCGAACTGTTCTTGCTAAACTACGTGGGCGGATTAATGTTATTGATTTAGAAGGAGAGCTAGATTTTAGTGTAATAAAAAAAGCTATTTCTAAGTGCAAGCTTTTGGATAGCGATGTGGCGCCACAAGTTTTTCCTGATCCAGAATATATAGAGAAAGAAGCATTTCCTGCTGAGTCTTCGGTTTTTAGAATTTCGGGGAACTATATCGGCGAGGTTTGGCTTTCCGCACTTAAGCACATTTTGAAATTTGGTGTTTCTGGCGAGCGGATTGGCGGATGTGGCGTGCGATGCGTGCACAACTTAGCTGCTGTTGTTGGGGATGAGGATCCTCGCTGTCCAAAAATATTTCCCTTCTTTAATTTTAATCTTTCCGATGTGGAAAACTATATTAAAAATTTCTTTGATCCCAAGTTGGGTCAGCACTCTTACAGTTATGGAGGGCGCTTGCAGGATTATAGAGGAGTAGATCAGATTAAGGTTATGAAGGAAAAGCTAAAGCGGTTTTCAGGTGAAGAGGGGGCACTAGCAGTTCTCTGGGACCCGGTTAAGGATAATTTTCCACCGGAGGAAGGAGCGTCAAAAAAACTTGGAAAAGCGGAAAAATGGAATGTACCTTGCCTTAACCTGGTTCAAGCTCAAATTTATGGTGGGAACCTTTTCCTTACTACTTATTTTCGAGCTCACGATATTTACAATGCTTGGCCCCGTAATTTGTTTGCGCTGCGCGAACTGCAGGCAAGACTAGCAGAGTTTGTGGAACTTGAATTGGGTAGCCTTACAGTATTTTCTCAATTTGCGTGGATTTCTGAGAGTGACCTTCCGCAAGCTCAGGAAATTGTTGCTGATAACTATCAACCTAGTTGTGTCTGGGACCCACGTGGGAACTTTGTAATCATGGTCAGAGGTTCAACGATTAATGCAGTACATCTTTCCCCAGAAGGAAGGAAGTTGCAGGAGTTTTCAATAAATGGAGAAGAGCCCAAAGCTGCTGTTAAGCTTTGTGGCGAAATTATCGGTGAGTTGGCGATTTCGGACCTTAGTCACGCGGCAGACTTAGGTAGAGAGTTGGCTAAAGCCGAAATGGCTGTTAAAAACGACCTTAATTATCAGCAAGATAACTCTCTTGAGTTCTAAGAAGGTAATACTGGCTACCTCCACGTGGGTTGAGTAGCCTTCTAGTGTAGGTCATGTTCCTGATCTAAGCGGTTGGATGCTCCGCCAGCTACCCTTCGTTTGGCGAGTCTTTTTTCCAAGGTTTCCAATTTTAGGTCGATGTAGATAACAAATTAAACCAAAACCGCCCCGTGTAGGGGCAGTCCCTTTCGATCTTAAACCCGATTTTAGTTGAGCAGAGGTAGATTTATAATTCAAGTATGTTATTATTTTTACGGAATGAAAAGACCTCTTGTTTATGCATCCTTAGTGTTTTTAGCTCTTTTGGGAATAACACTTGTTGTTGTGCTTATTGGGCGGGCACGGGATTTTGAGGAACGGGTTAGAAAATATGATTCTGTAAATCAATTGACTTTTACTCGTTGTCTTTCTTGATTTAAGGAGGTGATAGTTGATGCCAATCTATATGATCTTTTTAATCCTTGGTGGGGTGTTTTTATTTGCCTGGTTAGTTTTGGTGTTAATTCAGAAAAAAAGTGGTTCTGGGGATGTTTCTACACTTCAAGCTCAGTTAGAAAAGGCTACAGGAGAGCCTGATCTTGAGGCAGGGGAAGAGGGCAGCGTAGAAAGTGATGAGAGCGGTTCGGATATAGAAAAGGAGGCAGAGGAAAAGCTGGGGGAAATTTCCAAAGTTGTAGAGGAGCGTAAGGAGAAAGAGGTTACAGAAGACTCGTCGGAAGAGGAAAGTGGAGAGGGGGAAAAGACGGAAGAACAAGCTGCAGCAGGTGTTGAAAGTTGGGAAGAGGTTCCGGAAGAGGACGTTTCGGAGCAGCCTCAGGAGGAACCTCGGGAGGAAATAAGAAAAGAAGCGGAAGAAGAAATAAGAATAGAGGAGGACGAAGAAGCAGAGGCAGAAGCAGCAGACGTAGAAGTTCCAGAACAACAACCACAGGAGGTATCTTCGGAAGAGCCCTCAACTGAGGGTGAGGAGCTGCCAAGCGAACCAAAAGGCCCTGTAAAGGGTAGTGGAGCTGCGACAGAGCCAGAAGAACAGGAGGATGTTTAGAGTTGAGAGGTTTAACCCTTTTTTTTGTGGGGTTGAGAAGTTGGTTTATTTTGAAGCGGTTGTTAAGCTTGACGTAGTGCCGTCTGCCTATTAAAATAGAGGAGATGCAGGGTTTGCAGGCGAAGGAAATTATTATTAATTTGCGTAGCTAAGGCTGTGTAAATCAGCTTTAGTTTTACGTAGATCCCGACAAACGGTCGGGATTTTTTTGTTCTAGGTGGTTTGTGGTAGGATTGTTTTAACTGTTTTAGCTGTTGTTAGTTATGTTTAGAAAAGTCTCATCAAAATTAAATTTTGCTGATCTTGAACATAAAGTCCTTAAGTTTTGGGAGGAAAACAAGATTCGTGAGAAGTATTTACGAAAGAATGAGCAAGCGAATAAGCGGTTTTCTTTTCTAGATGGCCCCATTACTGCGAACAATCCTATGGGTGTTCACCATGCTTGGGGCAGAACTCTTAAGGATTTGTACCAGCGGTTTAATAATATGTGCGGATTTAAGGAAAGGTTTCAGAACGGTTTTGATAATCAAGGTCTTTGGGTAGAGGTTGAAGTGGAGAAGAAGCTTGGCTTTGAAAATAAGAAAGATATCGAGGAGTATGGAATTGCGAAGTTTGTGGAGAAGTGTAAGAAGCACACCAAGCATTTTGCTCAAGTTCAGACCGAACAGTCTAAGCGGTTGGGTTATTTTATGGATTGGGAAAATAGTTATTATACTATGAGTGAGGAAAATAATTATGCGATTTGGCATTTTTTGAAGAAAGTGTGGCACGATGGGAATTTGTACAAGGGGCGAGATAGTGTGCCGTGGTGCCCACGTTGCGGTACTGCTATTTCTCAACACGAGATTCTCACCGAAGAATATCAAGAACTCACCCACGACTCCGTTTTCTTTAAACTTTCTCTGGTTGAACGTACCGGCGAAGGGAAAAAGCTAAGCTTTGGGAACTTTTCTGAAAGCTTAGCTTTAAGGAATTCGCCGGAACAGGCTGACGAGCTGACAAGCTGTCCAGCTGTCTCACTGTTAGTCTGGACCACCACCCCTTGGACTATTCCCGGGAATATGGCAGTTGCTGTGGATCCTGAACTTGACTACTGGTTATGGAAAACTGACGCTGGAGAGTATCTTATTTTCGCTAGTCCTGACCAAGGAACGGGGAAGCTAGCTTCTACGGAAGATGAGGAGGCCGAACCCTTGAATGCTTTAGATGTAGTGAAGTCTGGCGAAAAAGTCCGGGAATTTAAAGGAAGGGAGTTGGTAGGGTTAGCTTATGAAGCGCCGTATCAGGCTCTGAAAGCAACAGAAGAGGCAGTAGGAGCAAATAAATACAAAGTGGTTGCTGCCGACCCTCTTGTACTTTCTGTTGATCCATCTCAAGGTACTGGAATTGTTCACATTGCTCCTGGTTGTGGTGCTGAGGACTTTCAGCTTGGTACGCAAGAGGATATTCCTGCCCTTCCAGTTATAGACGAATCGGCTAATTATTTAGATGGCTTTGGTAAATTTGCGGGTAAAAATGCTAAAGAGCATCCCGAGCTTATTTTGGATGACTTAAAAAATAGGGATAGCGGTAAGTTCTTTCATAAAGTTGTTCCCTATACTCACCGCTATCCAACCTGTTGGCGCTGTAAGAGCGAGTTAGTTTGGCGGGTGGTAGATGAATGGTACATTGCTATGGATGATGAGCGGAAAGAAGGCGCGCGTGATTATCGCAGTGAACTCAAAGAAATTATTAAGGATGTCAAATGGATTCCAGAGTTTGGTTATAAACGCGAGTTGGATTGGCTTAATAATATGGAGGATTGGTTGATTTCTAAGAAGCGTTATTGGGGACTTTGCTTACCACTTTGGGTTTGTGAAGATTGCGGAAAATTTGAAGTTATTGGGTCCAAGGGAGAATTAAAAGAACGTGCAGTGAGTGGTTGGGCTGAGTTTGAGGGGCACACACCCCACCGTCCTTACGTAGATGCGGTTGAAATTGAATGTTCCAAATGTGGTGCCAGAGCAAAAAGGATAAAAGATGTAGGCAACCCTTGGCTGGATGCAGGTATTGTTGCTTATTCTACTCTTAAATATTTTGAAGACCGTGATTACTGGCAAAAGTGGTTTCCAGCAGATTTGGTTTTGGAGTGTTTTCCTGGCCAGTTTAAAAATTGGTTTTATTCTCTTTTAGCAATGAGTACTGTTTTGGAAGGGAAAACACCCTTTAGGACTTTGCTCGGACACGGTTTGGTGCATGATGAGCATGGGGAGGAAATGCATAAATCCAAAGGTAATGCAATTTGGTTTGATGATGCAGCCGAAAAGATGGGCGTAGATCCTATGCGGTGGATTTATGCAACTCAAGACCCTGCTCATAATCTTAATTTTGGTTATGGTCCAGCTAGGGAGGTAAAGCGTAGATTTCTCTTTATTCTTTGGAATTCTTTTAAGTACTTTGTGACATATGCCCGTTTAGATGATTTTGATCCTGCGGAGGCAATGGAATTGCCAGAGGGAGAAGAACGCTTTACATTGGATACCTTTGATTTGAATGTTATGGATCGCTGGATTATTTCTAGGTCTAACGAAGCATTTAAGAAAGCAAAAGATTATCTAGAAAATTATCAAAATCATAAGGCAGCTGAGGTGTTGGAAAATTTTGTGGTTAAAGATCTTTCTACTTGGTATATTCGTCGTACTCGTGATCGTGTGGGTCCCACAGCACCTGATGGGGAGGATAAGTTTTGCGCTTACCAAACTTTTTATGGAGTGTTGTTAAGACTAACTAAGGTGCTTGCTCCCTTTGTTCCTTTTGTTACTGAAGAGATGTATCAGGTTTTAACTGAGGCTCAAAATGTTAAAGGTGAAAAAAGCGATGTTTTTGGAAAGGAGGAATCTGTCCACCTTACCAGCTGGCCAAAGTATCATGAGTACTTAACTGATAAGGAAGTTCTTAGCAAAATGAAAATTGTGCGGGAAATTTGTGAAAAAGGCCATTCAGCGCGGCGAAAGGCAGGGATTAAAGTCCGGCAACCCCTGGGGGAATTACAAATTTTAAATTCTAAATTTTCAATGCCAGAAGAATATCTACAAGTGATTAAAGACGAGTTAAATGTTAAAGATGTTACCTTTGAGGAGGGAAAAGGGGCAATGGAAATAAAGCTAGATACAGAGATAACTGAAGAACTCCGGTTGGAAGGGACAGCTAGGGAAATGGTGAGGAATATTCAAAAAGCACGTAGAAAAGCAGGTTGCGAATGGGATGACAAAATTATTACTACCTATCCTCGAACTGAGCAGAATGAGTCTGCGGTTGAGTCTTTTAGAGATTACATTAAGAAACAAACGCTTTCTGTGCAGCTTCAATCTGGTGAGGGCTATGAAGTGCGGGTTGCTAAATAGCAACTGTGGAAGCGCTATACCTCCAGAGAATAGCTGCTCCTTTTTTGCGAAAGCCATGTTGTTCCATCTGTGCTTTCAGAGTCCTGACGCTTCTAGGGTTAGGGCTCTTTTTCATGTATTTGTTGGTAGTTTATGAGATCTGGAAATGCGGTGGTGGTTATATGCTAGCTAATTTTGG
>CAZOPS010000002.1:19369-36228 GCA_964581885.1 uncultured Candidatus Saccharibacteria bacterium
AAGATATAGACAGGAATGAAAACAGTTAGAAAAAGAAACTTACCAAAATATTTTGAGAAATTTTTAATTATTGTCGTTTTTTGTTTTGTTTTGGGTTTGGGTGTATTGGCCTTGTTTTTAAAGGATGTTCCTTTGAGGTATGCACCTGATCTAACTACTCGAGTATACGACCGAAAAGGGGAGTTAATATACGAGATTTATCGGGATGAAAATAGGGTATGGGTTCCACTTGAAGAGGTCCCAGAGGATTTGCGTAATGCTACTATTGCAATGGAAGATGCGCGTTTTTATAGACACGTGGGCTTTGATCCAGTAGCTATTGGGCGAGCATTGCATTCTATTATTTTTAAAAAGAATTTGCAGGGAGCCTCAACATTAACGCAACAGTTTGCAAAAAATGCTTTTCTTACTTCAGAACAAACTGTTACTCGAAAAATAAAAGAAGTAATTATTGCTACTCTTCTTGAACTCCGCTATTCGAAAGAAGAGATCTTAGAAGCATATTTAAACGAGGTTTCTTATGGTGGTGTATACCATGGAGTGGAAAGTGCTTCTCAGTTCTATTTCGAAAAAAGCGTAAATGAGCTTACATTGGGAGAGTCATCAGCTCTTATTGCTCTTACTAGAGCTCCTACAGCACTTTCGCCTTATCTACATGGGGAGGAAACAATAAAGAAACGTCAAAGCAAGGTTTTGCAGAAGATGGAGGAGTTTGGGTACGTTACTGCTGATGAGCGCGAAAAAGCTATTGCTGAGGATATTAATTTTGTTTACAAGCCCCCAGCTTTTCGTGCGCCACATTTTTCTATGTATGTTCGCCAAGTGCTTGTAGAAACTTTTGGGGAAGAGGAGGTTTTTAAAAATGGTTTGCAAGTTTATACAACATTGGATTTGGAATTGCAAGAGTTTGTTGCTGAACAAGTTCAGGAAGAGCTGCAAAGGCTTGAGCGCCTAAATGTTTCTAATGGAGCAGTGCTGGTGACAGAACCTGGGAGCGGCGAGATCTTGGCAATGGTTGGTTCTAAAAATTATTTTGATGATGAGATCGGTGGTGCTTATAATGTAATTTTGGCTCATCGGCAACCTGGGTCAGCTATTAAGCCTGTGCTGTATTCAAAGGCTTTTGAAGAGGGTTATACCCCAGCCACAATTTTATTTGACGTTCCGACAATCTATCAGAGGTCTTGGGGAAATTATGCACCTGTGAATTACGATGGCAGTTTTCACGGGCCAGTTACTGTTAGGCAAGCGCTAGCCAGCTCTTATAATGTTCCGGCAACGCGAATGCTTGCGGCAATGGGTGTTGAGAAAATTAAAGAGCAGGCTGATAAGGTGGGTATTCCGTATTATGGCGATGGTGGTGCAGATTTATCTTTGGCACTAGGTGGTGAGGCTGTACGCCCTCTTGATATGGCCGAAGCTTATGGTGTGTTTGCAAATGGTGGGGCGAAAGTAATTCCGCATCCCGTGCTTGAGGTGAAGGACCGTAATGATGAAATTTTACACAAGACATCTCCTGAGAGGGTACAAGTATTGAGTGGGGAAGTATCTTTTCTAGTTTCTGATATTTTGGCTGATGATTGGGCAAGGGCACCGGCATTTGGAACAAACAGCTTGTTGAGCTTTGGTGGTACAAAGGTTGCAGTAAAAACTGGAACCTCTAATATGAAAAGAGATAATTGGGCGATTGGTTATACTCCGGAATTTGTAGTGGTAGCTTGGGTAGGTAATAATGATAACTCTCCCATGCATCCTTTTTTATCTTCTGGAGTTACCGGTGCTACGCCTCTTTGGAGAAAGGTTACTGCTAAACTGTTAGAAGCCCGAGGAAGTTCGTGGTACGAAAAGCCAGAAGGGGTAGTTTCAGTTGAGATTAGCTCAGTATCAGGAAAGAAATACTGTGGAGAGGGGGAGAAGAGGATTGAATACTTTGTTGCGGGAACAGAACCTACAGAGTGTGGTGAACTGACTAAGGTTTTGGTTTATGATGAGGATGATAAGAAAAGAATTATTGCCGAGGTTTCTGAAGATGATGAAGAAGATTTTGAGGAAAATGCGGAAGAGTTTTTGGAGCACTTGTTTCAGAGAGATTTTAAGGATGAGGAAGTTGCTCACTATTCTATTGAGCTGGCGCCAGGGATAAAAACCGATCCTCTTTTGGAGGCCCGTCCGCAAGAACTAGTTTCGGAGAGCAGGAATATCGAGCCGTACCAAGACTTTTAAAAAGTTTCAACTTAATTTTAGCTTGTGGTCCAAGGGTTGTCTTACGTTTATTAGTGTTAAGAACCATATTCAACAATATGTTAGCTAAGTTGCTTACTATCTTAGGAAAGTTAAAAATAGATGTCTTTTTGGTTTTTTCAATTTTGCTCCTCTTGGGCTTTGGGCTTATTGTAATTTGGAGCACTAATCCTGCGTTAGCTCAAAAGCAGGTTTATTTTGTCCTAGTTGGTTTAGTTTTATTTTTTCTCCTTTCTTTATTTGATTATCGTAATTTAGCACAAGTATCCCCTTACTTGTTTTTTGTTGTGGTTATCCTCTTAGCAATAACACCTTTGTTTGGCCAGCGTATTAGGGGTGCTGGGCGTTGGTTTCGGTTGGGACCTGTTACTTTTCAGCCCTCCGAGTTTGTAAAGTTATCTTTGGTTCTTGTACTGTCCTGGTTTTATTGCGTAAGTTCTCTAAAGCCTCTTTATAAGTTTCTTGTCGGTTTGGTGGTTTCGGTTGTTATTGCGGGGCTAGTTGTAGTTCAGCCCGACCTGGGAACAGCAGTTGTTCTAATTGTTTTGTGGGGATTTGTCTCCTTTATGGCTCATTTGCCGCTCATCTATTTTTTGTATTTTGCTGCTGTTGCTGTTTTGTTACTACCACTTGTTTGGGCTTTTTTGGCGCCGTATCAGAGGGAGAGAATCTTTTCTTTTCTAAATCCTGGTTCCGATCCTCTTGGGGGTGGATACAATGTGATCCAAGCTGTAATTGCTGTTGGTTCTGGTATGCTTCTAGGTAGGGGGTTGGGGAGGGGTCCGCAGTCTCAGCTACGATTTCTTCCAGAAAGAACAACAGATTTTATATTTGCATCTTTGGCTGAAGAGTGGGGACTTCTTGGGGTTATCGTGTTTCTAGGTTTGTTTTTTTCGCTTCTTGTTCGGGTGTGGAAAACAGCAAGTAGTTCGGATACGGGATTTGGGGCGCTTCTTTCTACTGGCATTTTTGCAATTATTTTTACGCAAGTTGTAATTAATGTGGGGATGAATGTGGGAATTATGCCTATAACTGGGCTTCCCTTGCCGCTTATTTCAGCTGGTGGCAGTTCCCTTATTACAACACTAGCTTCTTTGGGATTGGTTCATAGTGTTTTTATTCATAGTGAAACCTAGATTTCAATACTTACTATTCTGTCCTATCCGATTTTTTAATTTAGAATTTAAAATTTAGAGTTTGAAACATGAGGTTTCTCTTTGCTGGTGGTTGCGCCTGGATTCGAACCAGGGACCTCCACAATGTGAGTGTGGTGCCCTGCCTGCCGGCAGGCAGGTCTAACCAGCTGAGCTACGCAACCATAAAATTCCGCGCGAATCCTCTGTAATCTGTGCCAATTTTATTTTATCAGGAAGGTCCTTGCAGCTCAAATTTAAGAGAGTTAACATAATCACATGCTGAAAAAGTTTTTTAAATCACTTGGAAATCTAATTTTGGACACATTAGAAGTGTTTGTGATGGCACTGGCACTTTTTGCCGTAGCCTATCTTTTTGTTTTTCAACCACACCAAATTAATGGAAATTCAATGTTTCCAAACTTTCGAGATAAAGAAATGTTAATTACAGAAAAAGTTTCTTTTTATCTTCGTAAGCCGAAGCGGGGAGAGATAATCGTATTTAAGTATCCTCGGGCACATGAATACGATTATATTAAGAGAGTAATTGGTTTACCGGGAGAAGCAATTGAAATAAAAAATGGAAAGATTTTTATTTACGATAAAGAGCATCCGGAAGGATTTGCTTTGGGAGAACCTTACCTTAGGAGCGATTCTAAGACAGAAGGAGGAGCTTTTCTTAAAGAAGGAGAAAAGTACAAAATTCCAGAGGGCGAATATTTTTTAATGGGGGATAACAGAGCAAGAAGTTCTGATTCACGTGATTGGGGAACCGTGAAAGAAGAAGAAATTGTGGGGAAGGCTTGGTTTAGATATTGGCCGCCACAAACCTTTGCAGTTATTGATCAGCCGCAATACTGATTTTCTTTTTACCTTTCCGAACATTTCCAAATTGTACCCGGCCCGACTCTTCAGCATACAATGTGTAATCTTTACCCACGCCGACATTAGGACCAGGGTGATAGGTAGAACCACGCTGGCGTACTAGTATCTGACCAGCTTTTACCGCTTGCCCATGATTAACTTTTAGCCCCAACCGTTTTCCTGCTGGGGTTGTTTTTTGTCTTGCGCCTGCACCGGCAGCTTTTCGTTTTGCCATATAATTACAGATTTTTGCAGACTAAATCTGCTAAATTTCTCCAGAAATAAAACTAATGTTACTATAGTTTTGACATAATCTCTTCTGCACCTTTTTCGCCAATACCTTTTATTTCTAGTAACTCATCTTTGCTCATATCAGCTAGGTTAGCAATGTCCGTTTTTCCCGCATTTTTGAGAGCATTTTTAGTTCTTGTTGATAATCCTAACGATTTTAGCGTTTCTTCTTTTTCAGTAGGTTTAGGTTTCGTCGTTTTTTTGGCCTTTTCTTCTTTTGATTTTTTTCCGTTACTTGTTATTTCCAAAACTTCTAGAACTGAAATTGGTTGACGATGCCCTTTTTTTCGGCGGTAGCGAGATTTTGATTTGAACCTGCGAACGTAGATTTTTTTATCCTTCCCGTGCTCTAAAACTTTTAAAGCCACACTAAAGTTTTCTGTTTTTGGCAGTCCAATTTCAAGTTTTTTGCCTTGAGAAACAAGAAAAGGAGCAATTTCAAAGGTTTCACCTTCTTCATAAGGAACACGATTAACTTTTAGTTTGTCCCCTGGGGAAACAAGAAATTGACTCCCTGCTAAAGGAATTACTGCATAATCCATCGCCTTGTGATTTTACACTAAAGAACCTGTAAACTCAAGTATTAAACAAGAAATCAGACAGTTGATGAATAATGTTTCAAGTTTTGTGTCTCTAGATTCTTTTGTTGTGATATTATATTTTTATGCCTACTTTAACCGAGAAAATTATTGCCAAGAATACTGTAGTGCAAATAATTGGCAAAATTGTTACCGCCGCATCCTCCTTGGCAGTTATCATGTTAGTGACGCGTAAATTCGGTCCTGAGGGTTTTGGGGAGTTTATGATCATGACAACTTTCCCGGCTCTGTTTTGGATTATGGTTCAGTTTGGGTTTAACGACATTGTCGTTCGGGAAATAAAGAAAAGAGAAAAAGATACCCAGACTTTGTTTTCCAATTTGCTTATCTTGCGTTTAATTCTTGCTTGTTTCTTTGCCTCTGTTGCACTTTTTGTTCTTGCCTTTGTTCTGCCTTACAGTTCTAATGTCAAGCTCGGTGCGGCTCTCAATTTATTTACATTGTTTGTGGTGAGTTTCTATTCTACTGCTCAAGCTATTTTTCAGGCTAAGTTGTCCTATCATCTTCAACTTATTTCCCAAATTTTAGGATCAATAAGTGGTTTGGTTTTTTCGGTAGCAATGATTTTTTTGGGAAAGTCAGTGCTTTGGATTGCTTTAGGATCTTTGGTTGGGTACGGAACTATGGCTGTTTCCGCATCTTTTTTAGCTTCGAAATTTGTTAGTTATCAGAAGCTGCAAATAAACTTACGGCAAGCAAAAAGTCTGTTTAGGATGGCGCTACCCGTGGGCCTAGCCCTAATTTTTAATTTGTTTGACTTTAAAGTTGATAGTCTCATGCTGTCTGCTTTACCTCTAAAAACTGATATTACAAACAGTGCTGCTGTTGGGCTATATAGCTCTGCATTTAAGGTTTTTGAAGTTGTTTTGACGGTTCCCTTCTTTTTTATGAATGCAGTTTATCCAGTGATGGTCGAGAAGTTAAACAAAGATGGGCACATTGATTTTGTAATTCGGAAGTCGGCTTTATTTTTATTTGTTCTTTCTATTTTAGGAATTTTAGTTGGTGTTCCTGTTGCCCCCTATTTTATTAGGTTTGTTGCTGGATCAGGGTTTGATGCTTCGGTGAGGGTTTTAAGGATTTTGCTTCTCTTCTTGCCGCTATTTTTTCTTACTTCCCTTCTTAACCGAACTGTTTTAGCAACTGAGAAGCAGCATGTCTTGCCTTATGTTTATGGGGCAGCTACTGTTCTTAATGTTGTTTTAAATGTTATTTATATTCCCCGCTACGATTATATTGCTGCTGCTGTTATTACCGGGGTTACTGAGTTTTTAATCTTACTAGCTCTTACCTTTGTTTTACTTGGAGAAACTAAGCGTTCCTTAGCTAAATCGAAGTTGCGATAAATGGGGGAGGCGCTAATTGGAATTTTTTGCATCTTTAATATTTATTTTTTCTTCCTCTAAGTCTTGCCACAAGTTAAGCATTTTATTTTTGTAAATCCTTATAACTAGTTTTGTAAAGATATTAAAGTTATTGTCTTTTTTGAGCATATTGGGTTTATAAACTTCAGAAAAATCAACTTTTTTTAGGTCAGTTTTGAACTTCTGGTTGATTTTATTAATTGCGTTTTGGGGGTATTTAATAAAGTCACTTAGGCTAATGATAACTGTCTGGTTGGGATTGTTTCGTTTAAATTCTAGAATTTTTTTATTATATCTAACCCAACTTAAGGCAGCGTTAAAAGGACAGAGACGAACCCACCAATCTGACCACCGTCGTATGAGCGAGTCAACAACCTGGAACGGATGTCGGTAGATAAAGATGTAATTGGCTTTAGGAATTATTTTTTTGTATACTGGCAAGAAGATTACTGTACGAGGATCTTTCCAACCCCATAATGATCCGTGATTTTTATTTTCCTTTTTTGTTATCAGAGTTTCAACTTGTTTTATGGTTTTGGAAGTTAAATTTGGTCTTCCTGGTAAGAAGAGAGGTATTTTCTGTCTCTTTAAAATAGAGTCGTGCGTAGTTACAAAATCTTTGTCTTCGAAGAAACCTTTGGGGTTGTCTGGTCTTCCGGGTAGTAGGTTCTTACCAATTTTTAAACCACACCTTTCCAAATAATTGGCAATTAAAGAAGTTCCCGAACGATGCATCCCAGAAATGACCACGATGTTAGTTTGATATTTAACCACGTCTTTATTATACAGCTAGTGTGGCACTTTTGCCTCCGGATAGTTAATTGGTTCTAGCCAACTTGTGCTAATATGCAAGTGTAATGCTATCAGTTATAGTTGTTAACTTTAATACCAGAAAGTGTCTAAAAACCTGTTTAGAATCTCTAGAGAGAAGCCTACAGGAAAAGCACGAAATCATTGTGGTTGACAATGCGTCTAATGATGGTTCAGTTCAGCTAATTAGATCTAAATTTCCTGAAGTTAAGCTTATCAGTTTGGAAGAAAACGTAGGATTTGGAGCTGCAAACAATAGGGGAATGAACAATGCACAAGGAGATATTTTTTGGCTCTTGAATCCTGATACAGAGCTATTATCTTCGCCCACTACAGTTTTAGACTTTATGGAGAACAATCAGGTAGATATAGTTGGAACCCGCTTAGAGGATGCTGGTGGTTCTACCCAATCGTTCACATGTGGATGTTTTTACAATGTATTTACACCCTTAAAAAGGCCCTTTCACTTTCTAGGTTCTTGTTGGGAGATAAAAGAGCCTATGGAAGTAGATTGGGTAACAGGTGCTTCTATGTTTATTACTCGAGAGGTTTACCAAGCTTTACATGGCTTTGACGAGAGTTATTTTATGTATTTTGAGGATCAAGATCTTTGTTATCGAGCAAAGCAGCTAGGTTTTAAAGTTTATTACTATCCCTTATTTTCTGTAAAACATATGGTTGGACAGAGTTTTAGGCAGCGGAAAAAGCATATGAAAAGTTTGTATTATGAGTCATTGCGACTCTTTTATAAGAAAACAAGATCTCCTTTGGAAGCCAAACTAGCTAGTTTGCTGTTAGATTCTTGGGAAGCCTTCTATTATAAATTTTTATGAGATTTTTTGTGGCTTTTCTCTACATTTTGGTATTAAGCTTTTGTTTAGGGCAATTTGGCAGATTTCCGTTCTTCGGGCAGGAAGTTAATTTATATGTGTGGGATATCTTGGCAGTAACTTTAGTTTGTAGCTGGTTGGTTTATAAGTTAGGTATTAAGAAGAGTTTGGAATTACCACCAAAGTGGCTACCTTTGACAGTTTTTACTTCAATTGGATTTATTGCTCTTATTAATGGACTGCGATGGGTTAGTTTAGGCGAGTGGTTTGTATCCTTTGGATATCTTGCGCGTTGGGTGTTATATGCAGGTATATATTTTGTTGCTGTTGATCTTTTCAAAGGCGATAAGGATAACAGGAAACAACTTATAAATATTATTATTGTTAGTGGTGTCATATTAGCTTTTCTTGGATTTATTCAGCTTGCTACTTTTCCTGATCTTTCCCAACTTGATCCGGAACTGGGCTGGGACCCGCACAAGAATAGACTAGTCTCTACTTGGTTGGATCCCAATTTTTTGGGAGCGTATTTTGTTCTTTGTTTAAGCTTATTGACAAGTAAGTTCTTTGTTGCAATTGAAAATGGTGGAGATCTACGCCGGTCCAAAAACGGATTTTCACAGATTTTTCTGCTAGCTACTTGCTATCTGATATTAGCTACAGGACTTTTCTTGACCTTTTCTCGTTCTGCGTGGGCTATGTTGGCAGTGGTGATTGGGGTGTTTGGTATTTTTAAGTCAAGAAAACTACTTGTATTAATGGGGTTTGTGTTTTTTGCTGCTTACTTTTTTGTCCCTCGTGTGCAGACTAGAGTTGCAGGAATAACTGATCCTGCAGATTCGGCGCGTTTCCGATTAATTTCGTGGCAACGAACTTGGAAAATAATTAAAAAGCATCCATTTTTGGGTGTGGGGTTTAATGCTTTTCGTTATGCACAAGAACGAGCTGGTTATTTCCAAACAGAACGAGGCGTTCCTATTCAAAGTGGGCACTCAGGTGCGGGGTCGGATTCCAGTTTACTTTTGGTTTGGGCAACCACAGGATTTTTTGGATTGCTAGCTTATGTTTGGTTATACGGGAGTGTTGCTTGGCAGGCGTTTAGAAAGCAGGCAGAAAAGGGGGCAGGGGAGAGTTGTTATGTTTCGCTTAGCTTTTTGGCAATTTTAGCAGGAATATTTGTGGAGTCTAATTTTATTAATTCTCTATTCTTCCCACCAATTGCTATTTGTCTTTGGTTTTTAATTGCTATAGTAGTGGTAAATTGAGTTTTCTGTTACTTTTAATTTTGAAAGTAGGGGAGGGGACTGTGGTTTAGCTTCCTTCAAGCCGTTGTTTTTAGAAAATGTAATAAAAAATGAAGGTTCAATTGAAAGCAGCGTCCTTTTTTTGCCCGAATTTTTACAAGAGTATAGAAGATTAAAAAAATCTTACCACTTCCCTACCCCAAGGAATTTTTAATTTAAAATTTTAAATTGAGAATTAAAAAGTTAGTCTTCTTCTGGCTTGTCGTAATGCACTGTTAATTCTATTTTAGTTTCGTTTCCCGCCTTATCTTCGGCAATTATTTCCAGATCGTTTTCACCATCTTCTAATCTCACCGTCTGTTCAAAATCGCCGTCTTCGCTTACTCTAACCCAATGTCCGTTTATGGTGACTGTGACTTCCGGTTCTGTGGTTCCCTTTACTGTGATTGTTTCGCCGTCTTCACCCTCGAACTCTTTTCCATCTTCCGGTTCTTCAACTGTGAGTTCTGGTTCTTCTTCATCAAAAATAATGGCATGGGTAGCCGGTTGTCGGCAAACATTTCCTGCTTCATCAATTACTTCTATTTCAATTTTGTTTTCGCCGTCAGCAAGCGCAACGCTTTCGAATGTAAAACTGCCCTCCTTGTCTACTACAACCTCGCTTGTTTCGGATTCATTAAGATAGAGTACAGCTTTAGCACCCGGTTCTGCGTACCCAGAAATATTTAAAGATTGTTGATTAGTAGCTTCGGGTAGGGTTAAGAGTCGCGGAGGCGCTGGGGGAATGCGGTCCTGGCTTTCTGTAGGCGTGGAGCTTCCGGGTCTGATTGCTTTCCAAAATACATCAACATTGGGCGCAACTCTTGTCAGGAATAGATAAAATAATGCTAGAACTACTCCGGTTCCTAATAAAGAAAGAAGAAGAATACGAAGATTTTTCCAATCTTGTTTGGATAAGTGGCCTGATTTGTAGCTAGAACCTTTTTTGTATGATCTTCTGGCCATATCTAAACTAAATGTATTGTACCAAAATTTTTCAGAAAAGTGGAGCCCCACGGCCTTACGGCCGTGGAACTACTACTCGCCTGGGCGAAGCCTCGCCTCGGCCGGCCTGGCTTCGCCGAAGCGCTACGCCAAGGCGAGAGCTATGGCGAAGCGCGGGGCTTCGGCGAAGCACGGCGCTTCGTAGGGCGGAACCCTCCGACCTGTCCTCCATAGCTTTAGCGACGGAGGAAGCTTTACAACCCTTCGCTAAACCTGCTTGCCGGTAGGCTGGGCTACGGGTTGCCTGTCCCACATAGCCTGGGCGACGGGGGATTACCCTATCCTTACGTATTTTTATCCCCCGAAGCCTTGTGCGAAGGGGGACATTCCCGCCCTCACGGACGCGGCTTTCGGCGAAGGAGGGCTAAATTAGGCTCTGTTATCAATTTTCTAGACCAGCTATTTGTAGAAAAGTGTTAAGTTATTATTGATTCTTCTGCTAAGATATATTTGTAAATGTTTGATTACCGTGGAGTTAAACAATTTTTAGAAAGTGAGCCGGACTATCGCTGGGAACAAGTAAGAAAAGCTGTGTTCCAAAAATATGCTTCTAGTTGGGATGAGGTAACTACCTTGCCTCAGGATTTACGTAATAAATTGAAGAAAAGATTTCCATTAGATATTGAAGCAACTCTTTTTGAATCTGAGGACGGTAAAACTGCAAAAGGTTTGCTTACTTTAGAAGATGGGGAGAAAGTAGAAACTGTTCTTATGCAGCATGCACCTACTAGAAATACTGTTTGTGTTTCTACTCAGATTGGTTGTCCTATTGGCTGTGTTTTTTGTCGGACGGGGCAAATGGATTTTGTTCGTAATCTCGACGTTTCCGAAATCTTAAATCAGGTTTTGTTTTTCGGACAGTATCTAAAGCAGCGTAACGTGGAGTCCCTAGTTACTAATCTTGTTTTTATGGGAATGGGTGAGCCTTTCTTAAATTATGATAATGTGCTTAGGTCTATTCGTATTTTTAATGATGAGCAAGGTTTTAATATTGGCGCCCGTAAAATTTCTATTTCAACAGTAGGGATAACAGAAGGTATAAATTCTCTAGCGGAAGAGCCGCTTCAAGTTAACTTAGCAGTTTCGTTGCATGCGCCCACTAATGAATT
Source organism: uncultured Candidatus Saccharibacteria bacterium (assembly GCA_964581885.1). Lineage (GTDB taxonomy): Bacteria > Patescibacteriota > WWE3 > JAUXAW01 > JAYEID01 > JAYEID01. The sequence goes on from CAZOPS010000002.1 coordinate 30,899, forward strand.
GCGAAATAAGCTAGTTCCTGCAAACAAAAACTATCCAATCCAAAGTATTATGAAAGCTGTAGATAATTACATTGAGGAAACTAATCGCAAAGTTATGTTTGAATATTTGCTTTTGGCGGAGATAAATGACTCTCAAAAATACGCAGAGAAGCTTAGCCAGCTCCTGCGGGGTCGTTTGTGTATGGTTAATCTTATTGCCTATAATCCTGCTGATCCTGAATTTAGCGCACCGCCAGCGGAGCAGATTGAGGAGTTTAAGCAAATTCTGGAAGATAACGGAATAGCTGTGGCAATAAGGAAATCTTATGGTCAAGATATCCAAGCAGCGTGCGGGCAGCTTGCTACATCTTCCCAAAAATAAAAAGGAGTAAGTTAGATGTTACAATTAGATTACTGTGAATAAATACCAAAAGGGTTGGCGCCCATATGATCCCAAAAGAGAAGAATCTTACGCGCTAAGCCGCTCTAAAATTGATTTATTTTTAGAGTGTCCGCGTTGTTTTTATCTCGATCGGCGTTTGTGGGTAAAACGTCCGGGTTGGCCTGCCTTTACATTAAATTCTGCTGTTGATGCTCTTTTAAAAAATGAGTTTGATCTTTTGCGCCAAAATGGTGAACAGCATGAATTGATGAAGAAATATCAGATTGATGCACTGCCCTACCAACACGCACAGCTTGATGAGTGGCGGCATAATTTTGTTGGTGCTCGAACAATTCATCAACCCACAAATTTGGAAATATACGGGGCTGTTGATGATCTTTGGATTACGCCAGATAAAAAATTGGTGGTAGTTGACTATAAATCAACAAGTACAAAAAAAGAAATTGACCTTGATGATAAATATAAGAAAACTTTTAAAAAACAGGCTGAAGTTTATCAATGGATTTTTAAACAAAAAGGCTTTGATGTTTCAGACACTGCGTATTTTGTTTATGCTAATGCGGGTAGAAACCGTCCAAAATTTGACGGTCGGCTTGAATTTGAGATGTCAATAATTCCGTATGAAGGGGATTCTTCTTGGGTAGAAGACACGGTTTTTGCAATTAAGGAGTGTTTAGATTCAAATGAAATACCAGCTCCGGACTCCGAATGTGAATACTGTCAATACCGAGAGCAAGCTGGTGAAGCACTTTCTGATCAACCTTTGAAGCTTTTGTAATACATGTAATAAATCCCACATATAATTTACTTATTCCTAGCTAGTCGATCGAGGTTTTTTGATGTGGTGTTTGACTTATAATACTTGTATGTTTGAAGTTTAACTTTTCTGAAAGTTATTTATATTCTCCGCAAAAAGTGATAGCCTTTATAAAGTTCTAATTTTAAATTTAGAAATTAGTTATTAGAAATTAGAAATTTTTTGTCCTTAGAAATTGGAAATTTTTTGTCCTTCGACAAGCTCAGGACCTAAGAAATTCTAAAGCTCATTACATTTGCTAAGAATTTCTAAGGGAGGTGATACAAAATGTTATCCAAATTACCAGTTGATCTGTCCAAAATTAAACAGGAGAATATTGACAGAGAAATACTTCGTTTAGGAATTATTGCTGAATATGATGCAGTGAGCCTTTATGAACAAATGGCTGAAATGACCAATGATGAGGAAATTCGGGCTGTTTTGTTGGATATTGCGGATGAGGAAAAGGAACATATCGGAGAATTCCAAACGCTACTTTTAGCTCGCGATAAGGAATTGGGAGAGAAGATGGAAGAAGGGCGGAGTGAGGTTGAGAACCTCACTTAAAATCCTAAATCCTAATATCTAGATCCCTGCCTTGCCGGCAGGCAGGCTAAACAAATTCAAAACTAAAATGTTCAAAATTTGGTGAGTTGAAAGGTTCAGTTTTGTTAATTTGAATTTTTGTAATTTTGTCATTGTTTAGTATTTAGGATTTAGAGTTTAGTATTTTTAGAAATGGAGTGTCCAAATCTACAGAAAAACTTAGAGGGCTGTCCTTGCACTTACCCCTCTTGCCCACGCAAAGGTAAGTGTTGTGAGTGTCTTGAGTACCACCTATCTCGCAAAGAGCTTCCTGCTTGTGCTTTTTCTAAAGAAGCAGAGGCAACCTACGACCGTTCTTTCTCCAAATTCGCCGAAGATCACAACCTTTAAAACAAAAAAAGAATCCCCCTCTTGCAATCTACGCAGCCTTCACGGGCTGTGTAACGAATGATTGTAAGAGGGGGCGAGTCGGATCTATATGTGCTTGGCCACCTAGGCCGACCTCTTTTTTACAGTTTGTAACTTTTTTCTAATTCCCAGCCTAGCAGCCAAGCCTGCCGTTCCGGTGCTAGGTATATCTTTTTATGTGAATCCCCAACTAACACAGCTGGAGATCCTCTCCCCTACGCCCTATCTTTTTTCCAGTTCCCTTATCGGAGAGAACTTCTTCCGAGAACTGTAAGCTTTGCAACGAGCTAAGAGCACAAGAATGGTCAAAATCAAATGACCATTAGCTGGCCGGATTCCAGCCTGCTCGTCAGCATCCTTGATGCCCACAGCAAAGCTTTTAGAGCCTCACGACTCCAAGGAAATTATACCTTGTAATTGTTGGTGTGTCAACAAAAGATTGATGTAAAAAAAAAACGAGAGCATAAAGTCATTAGAACATAAGAACGCAAGAGAACAAGTGAGTGGAAACATGAGCTAGATATTGGAGAAAAACTAACCTTCTTTGAGTTTTGTGCGAACAGGTTTTTAGTCAATCACCTTGATGCTTTATTTCCGGGGCCTTTTCTGAAGGAGCTGTGTCAAAGCCGTAATCTTCGAGACCATACCAAGCTACACCGTTCTTTTCTTCCGTATCGACCAAAAGTGCTTCAGTAGAAATTCTTAAGCGGATAGGGGCTGTTTCACTGGGAGGCAGGGGTAGTTTTTTAACCAAGTTTGAATACCGGATGTCAGAAGGTATAACATCAAATTTTGTTAAGTTTTCAGAAATTTTAGTAGTGTTTTGAGAATAATCCGAAAAAATTTCCGGGATGTTGTAAACACTCAACCAATGGTGTTCGGGTATTCCCGGGTAGCCAGAAAGAACAGCTAAAACATCCTCGCGCACAAATAACAAGTCTTTAATTTTTGAAGTGCCGAATACTCCCAGTAAAACCGTACTGTCTTGGTGAAGGTGATAAACATATACCACGGAGTCTACACCTCCTATGCCTCCTCCAAAGGCTAAATATTCTCCGAAGTTTGAGGTTTGAATCAATCTTTCGTCGTCCAGGCAAATTGTTTCAGGGGGAACCAAGATGGTTTCTCCCGTATTCAAGGTGACGGAAAGCTCACACTCTTTCCTGACCTGATAACGATGACTGGTAATCTTGCTATCTTTTGGTGGGGTTCGGGACCCGTCCTTTTCATCAGAGGGTTCCGTGTCCAATACGTTTTCATGGGCTGAAGGCTGCTCGGTTTCAGATGCCCTTTGAAAGTACCATCCTCCCAAATAAAAGGCGATTATGGGTAAAAACAAAAACAGACACAACACAAGTACTTTGGTCGGTGTTGCGACAAAACGTTTTAGGGAACGTAATTTTGGGGAAAGTTGAGACGGAACCATCTATTATAGTATATATTAAAAAAGTGAAGCTCCAACAGGAGCGGGATACGGGAATCCCTGCCCTGTATCGAATGGTACAGGGGAACTTTGTATTGGAGCGGCGGAACCCGATTTATCGGGACGACCTTCTTCAATTAAATATGGAGCGGGATACGGGAATCGAACCCGTCGCTTCACCTTGGGAAGGTGATGTATTACCTCTATACTAATCCCGCATAAACCCCCGAAACCCCGTCTCGGGGGCTTTCTTTATAATTTCTTTTCAGGCTGAGCGCTGAGTGCTAAAAGTAATTAGCTGATCTTAAGGTAAGGTTAGTGTCTGTCCAACCTTGATTAATGCTTGAGTTCCATCGGGTAATGTACCGATTTGATCACTATTAGCATCACGAATCTTGGTCCACTCGAAACCAGAGCCGTAACGAGCCTCTGCAATCTCCCATAGTGTATCGCCAGCTCGTACAGTATATTCATCTCCTGTTATATCGCCCTCTTCGTAGTTATTAGGAACCCAAACCTCTGCGCCAGTTTCTGCAGTTCCTTCCACTTCACCTTCAGCAAGTTCTTCAAACCGTTCTTCTTCCTCTACCCTAGGTTCTTCTTCACTTTCTTCTTCTATACTTTCTTCTTGCTCTTCTACTTGACTAATTTGTGCACCTTCCTCTAGAACTTCTTCTTCCCCAATTTTTGAGAAGTAGTTATAAACTAGAAAACCAGCGATAATGACAAGAATTCCCGCACCTACTGCTGCTAACCTGCTTTTAAGCTCTTCGTTAGCGAGTACATCGTCAACTTCCATGATAAATTGGCCCTTTCTGGGCAGTACACAATTGATAAAAAGTCTCGGTTCCCTTTTTGTTTGCGTGTCTGTCTCCTCAATGAGACCCCACGCTGAGCGTGGATGGTCGAACCTGCCTCGCCGGCAGGCGGGTTGATCCTGAGTAAGGCGTTATCTTTAACGCCGCATCGAAGGACTCTTTAAAAATGTAGGGTATCCTCGTTATTTGAGTTTCAGAATCTGCTTCGTTTGTAGTCAGAATCAACAGCTAATTCCACTCTCCTCTTGTTAGTTTTTGCTTTTTCTCTCGTGTCCTTCCTTTTATTTGTTCTTCTCTCTTCCTTGCTTCTTTCTTTGTCTCGAAGGATTGCATCCAAACGATTCTGATAGGTTTTTGTTCTTTTGTGTAGCGTGCTCCCTGCCCTTTCAAATGTCTAATGAATCTTTTGCCCGGATATTTACTGTGACCTGTATAGTAAGTCCCGTCCGCACAAAGCAAAATGTATGTGTGGTATCTGTTTTTAGATAGGGCAGCTTTTGTGGCCATTCGTCTATTACGGAGTTCTTAACAGCGGGGCTGTTAGATACAAGAGAAAAGCCCTTCGATAAACTCAGGGCATTCATGAGTTCTAAGCTCAAAGTCTTGCTAAGAACTCATGATGGCGGGGCTGACGGGATTCGAACCCGCGACCTCTTCCTTGACAGAGAAGCGCGCTAACCGCTGCGCTACAGCCCCACAGTGAAAATCCGAAAACTTCCTAGTTTTGGTAAATTTAACTGTGCCCCGTACCCCACGTGGTTTGGGGCTCAATGAGACTTCAAATTCTTCCAAGAATTTGATTAGTCGAACCTGCCTCATCGGCAGACAAGCCTGCCTCATCGGCAGACAGGCCTGCCGGCAGGCAAGTTAGTCCTGAACCTGATGTGGTTCTAGGGCTCAATAACTGAAAGTATATGTTTTCTCAACACTTAAAGACTAGCAGAAATTATCCTAATA
>CAZOPS010000003.1:0-3622 GCA_964581885.1 uncultured Candidatus Saccharibacteria bacterium
CCTTACAAACCCGAGAGGTTTGTGATTTTGGGAGGTGTGTTTGTCGAGGTTAGCAATCTGTGCCAATTTAAACCCAGAATGGGGAAAACCTCTAAATCAACGTGGGAAAAATCCTTTCTTTTCTAGCTGTCATTATCGCTACATTCCTTTTTTCCTACTTCTCCTGGGCATATTACAACAAAAAGGTTCCCAGCCATATCCGAAACAGCAGTAGGTTCACAGAAGTTTTAGAAGAAACCAATGTTTCTGCTTGCGTGCATGGTCATTATTCAACAGATCCCCACCGCAAGTTTACCCGCGTAGATAAATGGGGGAACAACCTTTATTAACGATGGCGCTGTACTTGAAGGAAATTCTATGCTTTTCATCCTAATGAGCCACGAAGGCCACCCTCACGGAGACATCATTACCGACGAAGTCTTCAGCTGGTGGAAAAAAACTGTAGAAAACACACCGGAAAATATCAACATCATCACCCTTACCCACCAACCTCTGGGAGGAACAACAAGAGGAACAAAATACGACCCGCTCACATTCCTAGCTTTTGCTTTTGAATCTTTCCAAAAAATAGTTGCAGCTTTCTAAGCCGCATGCTAGACCTCTAGGGTCTAGAAAAGGAATCAATTGCAACTTAATTTTCTGAATGGTATAAGGGAGATAACCAAACATGGATTCTAGATCAAAATTCATAATCACCACTACCAGCTTAGTTGCGGTTATAATTGGAATTACAATTTACCTAAATTCCCCTGAAACAAAAAAAAGCTTGCTCCCTGCTGACAGCACCTCACAAACAAGCACGGAGGGTCAAGAAACACCTCCAACATATCATATTGACAACGTTCCTTATTACAGCGAATTAACCGGAAACATAGAGGGTTTTTGTTACGGCTACAGCTCAATGATGCTTCTTGAACACTATGGCTTCACAAAAGACGAGGTTAAAAGTTTCCGAGATTTTATTCAGGAACAGGGTCGCGGCGGCCCCCCTGATGCCTTCATGGGATTTGAAAAACTGGGCTTGAGAGACAAAGTTCACATCGGCTATTCAAGCGACTACAGCGCCGATTTTGCCCAAGTTTATAAAACTTTTGTAAATAACAAAAATAACCAAATCCACATTTTCGATAGTCAAGAAACTGCAAGCCAAAAACTAAAAGAGCTCATTTCCTCAGACATCCCTACAATAGTCCTCATCAATAACGGGACAGATTACGATGTTGCTATTGGGTACGATAACGACTATGTGTATCTAAACGATCCGCACGACAAGGGAGGAGCATATGTGAAAATATCTTGGGACAAGTTTTTAGTAGAGTGGAACTCAGAAGAAGCTGGAGCACCGGGAGAAATCGCTTTTCCCGGCAACTGGGGCATGATTTGGCTAGAAAAATAAAACTTCCAAGCAACCCAATTAACACTGTCATAACAACACCTCTAGACCTCTTGGGTCTAAAATCAAAAGTCTGAAGCCATCCAAGAGTAGGGAAGAGGTTAAAGTCTTAAATATCCATGTTATTATTGCTATAGTGGTTATAGAATTCTCCCCAGACAAAGCAATGAAAAGCAAAATACAAAAACCCAATAAAGAATTTGAAGAGCTTTATGAACAATGGGAATACTATCTTGATCAAAACTTCAGCGGAGATAATATGTATGAAAAAAACAAAAACTTCTGTAAGAAAAAGAGGAAAGAGCTCCAAGAACTTGAAATTACAGAAGGGCAAGTGTCGAGTATTTATAATATCCGCAATGCGGATGCACATTCCCCCTCGTTTCTTACTATAAACAAAGAGGCAGCTACTAGACTGCAAACACTAGTTAACCACTTTTCCAAAAAAGCAATGGATATTGCCACTCCTGAACAAAATATTTACTCAGCTAACTTAAACACTCCGATTAGAAAAATTGCCCAAACAATGGAAGAAAATAAATACACCAACGTTCCCATAATCCAAGAAAATAACTTCATTGGAAACTTTTCTGAAAACACAGTGCTAAAACTTTACAACCAAGACAAAATCCAAAAAAATCTGTTAGTCAAGGATATTAAGAATATTCTAACTTCCCAGGAAGAAACAGCAGAAGTTGAATTTCTGAACCCCAATGTAAGTTTTTTTGAAGTTGTGCAATTATTCCAACAATATATTAATGAAGGAAAAAGGCTAGGCGTGATCTACCTTACACCGAATGGCAAGGTATCTGGAAATATAATTGGCATTATCACTGCTTGGGACCTTTACAAAGGAAAGGAAAATTCCTGATGAATAGGAATATCGTCATAACAATTATTGCTTGTGTTCTCCTTGCTGGGGGAATTTATTATTCTAGACTTCACCAGCAGAAAACAGGAGAGCCGCAAGAGAAATCAGCTTCCACAGAACAAGAAGAGGCGACTGGATCCGCATCAGAAGAATCAGAAACAGGAACAGAAATGCCCAATCCCGCCGCAGTTTACTGCGAAGAAGAAGGCGGGGAGACAAAATATGTTGATTTTAAAGAAGGGACAGTTGGGTTTTGCCTATTTGAAGATGGGAGTGAATGTCTGCAGTGGGATTTTTACAACGGCGAATGCGACAAAGGTTATTTGGAAAAAGAAACGCTAGAAGAAGGAGAAGGGGAAAGAGCCTATACGGGTGACAAAGTAACTGTCCACTACACAGGTACACTGGAAGACGGAACCAAGTTTGACTCTAGCCGAGACAGGAACCAACCATTTAGCTTTACGTTAGGGGAAGGAGAAGTCATAAAAGGCTGGGACCAAGGTGTTTTCGGAATGAGAGTAGGTGAGCGGAGAAAGCTAACAATTGCTCCCGAATTAGCCTATGGCGAGGGCGGGCGCAGAGAAATCCCCCCCAACGCAACACTAGTCTTCCAAATCGAACTCTTAGAACTCAATTAAAAACTCCTTCCCAACAGAGCCAGTAATTCCCACTACCATCGGGTCAAAATAATCTCTGGGCTGAACCTTACCACTATCTTGGGTAACTCGCTTAATTTTGGAAAACTCCGCACAATAAGTGTAACAACTGAAAGCCACCCCCGTCACAAGAAGCGCTTGGGAGTTTGCATGCTATTATAAATCTATGAAACAACTTTTGATTCTTCGCGGGCGACCGGGAGCGGGTAAATCCACCGTTTCTAAAGCAATTCAAGAAGAGTTAAAACCACAAAAGGTAGCTATCTTTACTCCCGATTATTTTTACTGGCAGGTTTATCCGGGAGAAGGAAATCAAAACCTAGTTAACCGCGTATTAAACTATGCTATCCAAGAGTATTTAAAAGAGGAGTATTTTGTAATTTTGGAAGGCATTCTTCCCAAAAATGAAAATGGAGAACTTTTCCACTGGCTGCAAGAATTCTATCAAAAAGAGAATATTAAATTTAATTCAGTGTTTTTGGAAGTTTCGCTTGAAAAAGCTCTGGAAAGAAACAAGAGTAGGGGAAAGGGAACTGAAATTAGTGATGAAGATATAAAAACTTGGTACAGTAACGCAAAACCAATGGAAATAAAAGGTGAACGAGTTCTGAACACTAACAACAAGTCTCCTGAAGAAATAGCAAAAAATATTTTGAAGTTTACAAAATAAAAAGGTTGTGTCTACGTGTGCAGACACAACCT
>CAZOPS010000003.1:3722-20596 GCA_964581885.1 uncultured Candidatus Saccharibacteria bacterium
TCTTCGCCTTGTGCTTAGCCACAGCCGGTTCAGGTTCCTTAACCCTAAGAGAAACTCCAACTTTAAAAACCAAGTTCTCAACAACAACGAGAATCCTTTGGTTCTTTAAGCCAGGAGAGACCCCAGTAGTATCAACCACAACAGCAACTTCGATAGGGAAGGGGTCATCCGGATCATGCCTAATGATAAGATCCTTCGCCCAATCGGGCTTAGTTTCCCAATCTACACTCCTGGGTATTGCAAACCCACCTTTGTTATCTACAACGAATGTTAATGTGCCTGTTTCTCCTTCCTTCAGCTCCCCAAAGTCAAGCTCGGAAGGTGTGATCACAATTTCTGCCGGTTCGCAGTCAGGATAAACCGGCTCCTCCTCAACTTCTTCCTCTTCATCTTCCTCGGCTTCTTCGGCTTCTGCTAGCTTATCGTCATATTCAGCTCTTTGAGCCGGGTCTTTGAGAACCTCGTAGGCCTCGTTAAGAAGCTTCATAACCTCTTCAGCCTGCGCCAGCTTTTCATCCAGTATGTCCAACAGACGTTCTTCGCCATCCTCCTGATACTTATTCCGCAAGCCCTGAAGATAGTTAAGATTGATCTCCTTTGCTCTTCGCCGATAGGCGTTCTTAATAACTTCTTGAGACGCATCTTCCGGTATCCCTAAAACCTCGTAATAGTCAATCATTGTCAATCCCTCCTAATATAAGCCGAGAAGGAAGGTAGCGTTGCTACCTTCCTCCTATTCTTCTAGGTACGATCAGGCGCGGTAAGAGCCAAATATTCCTTGACATCTCCATCTGCCAACACGTGAACTTCCTTAGCCACTTCGGAAATCTTTTCAGCCATTTGGCTAAACATCTCCATTATGGCCTTCAGACTTGTATCTGGGCCAATCTCCATCCAAGTGCCTCCGTGTCGCTCTGCCATCTTCCTGTAATAGGGAGTGTCAATAGCTGCCACAAAGACAAGATACTCCCGCTCCGTAAGCTCCTGCATGATACTTTCCACATCAGTAGAGTACTGAAGGGCAGGCTCATCGGTCAGAAGTACCAACACCTTTACCGCACCTTTACGGTGCTCAATGGTAAAAGCTTTCTGGATAGCTTCCAGACTAGTCTCCCCATAATTCCCAAATCCATTGTTTCGTGGAATCTGAGAAAAACCAGCCTTCATACGCTGCACGTCCCCAGTCAAGGGGACCACGAGCTCGATGGTATCTCCGCCGCCTTGGACAGAAATATCGCCAAAAGCAATGAGCGCATAATGGAGATCAAGATGAAGTTCCTCCGCCTCATCCGTAAACTTCTTGCAAGTTGCGATAAGTTGACGAATCTTGTCACTCATTGAACCCGTAGTGTCAAAAACAAATACCACATCAACTTTCTTCTCAAGAATAACTCTTCCACTAGAGGATATGATTTGTGCCCGGGGACGAGCAGGTGTACTTGATTTGCCCCGATTTAAAGTAATTTTCCCACCACCTCTCCGCGTTATTTTCCCAGACATTTCCACTATCTCCTTTCTTGTTCTCGGGCCATCCTTAACAAACAAACCTAACTTCTTATCGAGAATTATAACACACTTCACACCTTAAAAGCACCGCGGCACCAGCACAAGTGAGAATAAAAAAGGAAAGAGTAGAACTTTCGTTCTTGCTTAGTGGCTGTAAGCTTTATCTCCCGGTGGAGTACTCTTTCCTTAAGCTAGCCACGTATTCCAATCAATCATCACCACCAGAGCCACCACTATCCGGATCGCTGAAGTAATCCGGATCAGGACACGGAGATCTTCCGCCAGCCTGCTCAAAGTTATAGTTGGCGGCTACAGCATCCTGCTCACTACTGTGAACGCGACCATCAGCAGAAATGTGAAGATCTCGCCCCTCATCACTATCACCATCACCTGGACCCCACGGCATTTTTAACTCACCTCCTTCCGAAACTCCTCACACTTAACTACCAACCCAATCCACTGTACCCAAAACCTTTATAGGTACCTCATTTGAGGTAACGTCACAAAACCCAAAACATCACAATCTTTTGCCTAGAGCGTAACGGAGCGCATTCTAAAGCTCATTAAATAAAAAACAATCCCCAAAACTGTAGAAACTACTGGCAATATTTAGTCCAAGGTACATAAGTACTAAATATAGCTAAGTAAATATTGCTGTCATTAAAGAGTTAAAAATAAAAGAAAAGAAATTGTTCCACCTTGTTGACGATGGTGTAAAAATATGGTGAGATAAAAACGTAGGAACCTTAATCATGCAAATAAAACAAAAGAAAACCCGTAAAACCCTAAATAGAGGTAACATAATAATTTGGGTAGGGCTTGCCGTTATTGGGCTAACACTAATTGGTGTAACAGGTGGTCGATACGTTTTAAACAAGCTTTCACTCCCACAATCACAACCACAAATACAAGAACAAGAACCCCAAGATACTTCTCAGGTGCAAAAACAGGAACCCCAAAATACTCCGCAAGAAGTTGTTGATGAATTTTATAGTTGGTACTTAATCCAAGCAACGAAAGGAAATTACAAAGCCTACCTTGAAAGCGATCTCTTATCAGCTGAATTAAAAGAAAAAGTTCAGGAGGCCCGCTTTTTTGATGCTATTTTATGCGCGCAAGATATTCCTACAGCCTATAAGATAGAAAAAGCGGAAGTTAATGAAAACAAAGCAACAGTGTATATAAAAAGAGGATTCGGACCTCCAGAAGAACCGATTGACTTCAGCAAGCTTGAATCAATCCCCATGGAACTAGAAGTAGTAAACAATAAATGGCTAATAACCGATATAATCTGCAACTCTGAGTAAAAACAAAGAAAAAGAACGGAAAGAGTAGAACCCTCGTTCCTACTTAGTCAAAACTATAGCAATGGGAAGTTCTCTTCCTGGGCCTACTGCATACGTGCCATTAACGTAAAGAGCAGAGCTGGCCCCACCATCCAAATTTAAGGCCTCTATTGCCCCCAAAGCTTTCATGGCATATGCAGTTTCGGGAACTGTAGCATCGCTAACAAGTGCTAGATAAAGATTACTACCATCCACACCAATTGCCCCTCGCAGGCCCCGAATGTCAGTTTGATAAGAAGTAAGGTCATCTATATCTACCACTACTTTACCTTCCGAAAGGAGAGCAGGGTAGTTAGAAAGACCAGCCGTAACTGGCTCGCCACTGTAATCAGAGGATCTTTGATAAAACGTGGCTGAGTTATCTCTGAACGTAGCTAAACCTGTTTTGCTCCAACTTAAAGCGTTTTCGTGCAGCCACCGGCCATTGCCAGAATTGTAAAATGCAAAATCAGTAGAATTTGTTTTGCTAGCGCAGGCAGAGTAATCCGGAGGGCAAAAATAACTAGCATTCATCCCTGCGTAACCGCCGTGATCCTTAACATGTTCTTCCAAAGGTTTGGTTGGACAGTTGTCGTAACAAGAATCTTCGCTTGCCGAAGAAGTTACTACTCTCACATCAGAAAGAGCAACTCTCACCAGATGCACCCCAAAACTTCCTCTTTCCGTATTAACATTAACAAAGTCATACCCCTCAATATCCGAACGGGGAACACGCTGCGGCCGGAGCGAGGCTAAGTATTCTTCGTGGTCCTTATCCAAAGAACTTATTACATCTAGCATCTTCTCCTTCAAAACATCAAAGTCTTTCTCCAAGAGCAACCCTTCTAAATCTTCCATTTTCTCTAAACTTTCAGCAATATCTAACCCTAATTCTTCATTTCTATTCAAGTTAAGTTTAAGAGAATTGTAGAGGCTGTAGGTTTCCTTCATCTCCATGTACTCTTTATTTTCTTCTTTTTCTGATAACTCGGAAAGCTCTTCTTCTAGCTTGGATGCTTGTGATTCCACCTTAATCTTTTCAAAGTGCCTTAAGTGGTCTTCATAAATACTTCTTTGGTAACTTTCCTCTGTTCGACTCAGTTCTTGCGATAGTTTTTCCAAGCGCTGATTAACATTACCTAACTCAAGAAAAAAATAATAAATTACATAGCTAAAGGACGCCACTACTGCCAAAAACAAAAACCCAAATAATACTGTTTTTCTAGCCAAAATTTTCTGCAGCAAAGAATTCTTCACATTAAGTATATTACTACGTTAGCCAAATATATAAAAGTAAGCAAGCCTACTTTTACACTTCCGGTTCTTATGGTAAGTTAAATATATTAAATCAGGTTCCTAAAAGGGGGTGAATATTGCTATACAAGTTAAGAAAAAAGACGGTCAGCTGGAAGATTTTAACTTCCTTAAAATTTATAGAAGTGTAATGGCTGCTGGGCTTCCTGAAGATCGGGCTAATACTGTAACCAATCAAGTGCAGGATTGGGCTGAATCCATGGGAGATGTGGTTTCCACTATGGAAATTAAAGCCAAGGTAATAGAACTTCTGGGAGATATAGATCCCGATGTAGCCCAAAATTACAAAACTTACAAAAAAACAGGGTAGAGCCTTGCATTTCTCTCCTAAGTTGTTAACCTGTCTAAAATATGAACAAGGTTCGAGTTGCTTTTTTTGCTGATCCTCATATCCGCCACAGAAAAATTCAATCCCAAACCGACTTTGGTGCTCCCAGTAAATGGATTCCTCGCAAAGCACTGCAGGCTCTAAATAGTATTCAACCTGATTACATTTTTGGGTTAGGTGACTTAACAGCCACAGGTAGTGAAAAAGACTGGCAGGGGTACAAAAACTGGACAAGTAAATTAAATGCACCTGTTTTTGACCTTATGGGAAATCATGATCGGGATTATACTGTATTCCAAATGCATAACTACGGAGAAGGCTACTTCACTATCCTAGACAGGGTCTCCGCAACCAAAGTAGTTAAAATTGGAAATTTAATTTTTATTCTTGTCTCAGAAGAACATGATCCCGAAGGCAATAAAAGACTCCTAACTTCTACTGTACCTCTTCGCACCCTTGAATTTATTGAAAATACCCTTAAGAAATATTCTAAGGATCATAATATCTTTGTGCTTAGCCATACACTGCTTCGCGGAACAACAGCACTTTCCAATGACTGGTCCTTTAACGATATAAACGCATGGAACACAATTTCAAAAAGATTTTTTAACTTGTTTAAAAAATACCCAGTGGTAGCGCATATGACGGGTCACGCCCATATAGATTACCGCTACCGGGCAAAACTAGAAAAGGCAAGAGATAGGAAAAACAAACAAAAAGTTGGTAAATTCATAAACGGTAAGAATTTTGATAAATTGCCCAACACTTATTTCTTAAATATGCCTTGCGTAGATACTGCCCACGGCTGGGTCGGAAGTAATTTCGCACTCCTAAGAAAGTTGGGAAAAGCTACAGCCAAGGCCAAACGCTCGCCCTTCCGGTGGCTATACATTCAACTAGAAGAAAAGGGTCCGCCAATCTTTGATATTTTATATACTTCAAGGATTCACTATATTCTGGGTCGCCCTGCTGTATATTACTTTGACATAACTCCGGGGAAAGAGAACATAAATGTAATTACGCGTTGGGTGGGGAAAAACAAAGATAAAGAAAAATACACTGTATCTTTAGCAAATAAAATCAGACTTCCTAACCCTCAAGCAAAAATAATTGGCGCTGAACTAAGTCTAAGAAGCAAAAAGAACTTGCAAATTACTAGAGACAACTGGTTCCAAATTCCAGCAGGGGAAGCAGGTTGGGGTGTTTTTTCGCAAAGATTCACAAAAATGACACAAATAAGTGGTGCTAAAATTAAATCAGAAAATCTAAAAAGTTATAAACTTCAATGGAAAGGTAGTAAAGACAAAGGTAAAAACTGGCCAGAAACCTGGATCGAAACCCCTTCCCAACTAGGCAAGATCGTTGCCGTTAAACTAAAAATTAAATTCTTAGCCGGCAAAACCCCTGCGAAAATACAAGATATTATAGTAAAGACCAAAAACACGGACTAATATAATGCAAACAGCTTCTTCTCAGACCACTTCAAAAACTTCTTTCCCATATGCTATTCTTTGTTTAGAGGACCTTAAAAATCTAAAAGCCGAATCAGAACCAGAAAAAGGAGCGTGAAATGCAAGGGTCGAAGATCGTTCTAAGCGTAACAATTATCACCTGCATCCTAATAGCACCACTAGGGGGATGGGGTGCAACACCACTCTGGGCAGCCGAGTCTCTCGATGAGTTCAATTTAGAACTCGATATCGAGAACGACGGCAGTATTACCATTCGCGAACTGACGCTGGACGAAGTGGACATTTCAATCCCTGTAGATGGAGAAGAGATTGAAATACACCTAGACGGGGTCCAGCTACGAAATGTAAGCGCTAACAACTTGGAGAAGCTCTTCGCCTCCTATGGATACCCAACCAAAATTCCAGACCTGGCACTAGACCCTCTACAAGTAGGGCTGCTGGTAGGGCATGGTGTTGAACACATTGGGCTTCGCAAAGAATCACACGGAAGCTGGCAAGAGCTAAGTCTCTACATCAACAATACCAAAACTCTGGAAGCAGAGTTTGCAGACAAGACATTAGATTTACTGCTTGCAGAAATGCAACTAGGCGAGAGGGAAGCAGAACTGGTACAAAGTTTCCTCCTGAAGGGTGAGAGCCAGGTACTTGTTAACTTACCCAAGGCAGAATCACAGGCCACTTTTGCTGACCAGATCGAGACCAGAAACACACCCCCTCTAAACCTTGTAAAAGCTGGAGCTACCATCTCAGGAACCGCTTCTGCTGGGGAAATACTCTCAGTAGGAGGGATTACCTTTGAGGAAGCAAACAAGCTTTTGGAAGGCCTGGGCATACCCACAAGATGGCCCTACCTAATAGCCAATCCGCTAGCTGTTCTAGAAACAGAAACCGTAACCGCTATTGCAGGAAGAAATGGTTTACGGCTAGACAGCAAGAACGGACATTGGGCGCAGCTAGCTTGGGACAAGGAGGGACGCGAAATCCTTTACCAAATGGTCCCAGCAGTTCTGGACCTGGCAGATATGTATGGCTACCCCCTCCAAGTTCCTGAGGGGGCAATTGCCAATACGCTTGCCCTGGTAGAGACTACTCTTCCGTCAACAGAAATCCAACTGACAATCCACAACAGCGAAGAGCAAGTGGACAGCTCCCCTCAAATCCAAATTGGCCAAGTATTAACCTTGGAAGTGGACAAGGCGGGCACTGTGCTACTTGAGGGTGTTCCAGCAGGAACAACCTTCGTGGATTACAGCTGGATTGACTATCTAGGACCGGTTGCCCTCAGCTGGGACGGGGAAGCTAAGGAAATCCGCTACACTTCGGATGGCCTAGCCCTACCGCCCCTTTTTGTCGCAGAAGATGCAGCTGCTCAAGCAGGCAACATTGTCACAGGAGGCTTCCCGGACACAGTACTTGAAGAAGCCCCGTGGTCAAAGATAGACGACCTGCTGGGAAACACTGAGGTGTCGGGCATCGTAATAGCCACAGCAGGCTCCGCTCCCGAAGAATTGAACTTGGCATACAGCACTGAGAGAGGAATCAGGCCCCAAGCAAGAGCTTTGCCTTCTTTGGTCTTAGATCGAGAGGGCAACATTGCACTAGGGAACCAGCAGGCAGCTTTTAACCTAACACCTTACCTAGAAGAGCGCGGAATATCTCTAACAGAGATAGCGCGTTCCGTTCCGCTTGGAGTAGAAGCTGCCACGCTCTCTGTGGACTCCAACCAGGTAGGTATAAGCCTCAACGGGGCAAACGATCCTATAGCCGGGCTGCGATGGGACTACGACCTACGTCAGAACGCTTTCGATACAGCTGATAAAGCATTTGGCGTACGGAATTACGTAAATCTGGCAACCTACGGAATTGCAGATGTGGTATTCCCTAACTGGGAAGAAACTGCAACCGAAATGGTTGCTGGAGGTCGTGGCTTCCAATGGGGAGTTCAACTAACCCTAGTAGATGACGTGGAGGAGCTTCCGCCCTCTCCGGCTGAGAAGCTTCTTCAAAGACTTGGTGTCACACCGTAAATAGCAAAAAAAAGGTCCTCAACAAAAGGAAAAAGAAAAGAGAACCGCTCCCTGACTCACAAGACCTTGGCCGCCCCCGCCAAGGTCTTTTTTCTTTTCCCAAAAGTAAAAAACTGGAAAAAAAACCTACAAGCCTAAAAGGCTGATTTAGTAAAAGAACTTCAATATGTAACGTAGTCTTGGCATGTTATACTTCAAATAGAACTATGAAAGATCCTAATGAAAATTCAAACTCCAA
Source organism: uncultured Candidatus Saccharibacteria bacterium (assembly GCA_964581885.1). Classification (GTDB taxonomy): domain Bacteria; phylum Patescibacteriota; class WWE3; order JAUXAW01; family JAYEID01; genus JAYEID01. The sequence continues at coordinate 11,933 of CAZOPS010000003.1, forward strand.
TTTATCCCGAATTCTTTTCTTCCTTATGGGACTTATTGCAACACTTGCTTACCGAGTAATTATTATTTTAAACTTCTTTGATCCTCTGTGGGTAAAAATTGCCTGGTATATTGGAACTATTGGTTTCATCATCTATTTTTTCTACGAATACCGCTCAGAAAAGAGGGAAGCACAATTAGTTAAAAAATATAAATTGAAAAGAATTGTAGAAGAATCCTATCAAGAAGGCGCGGCTAAAGAAGCGCTACTAAATCTATTAGAAAGCGCTGCCGGCTCCAAGTCACATTGGAACGCTGCTGTTATTTTTGCTCTCTCCGTCCTTGCCCTTATCATTGGAATTATTCTTGATTTTACTCAACTTCTTCCCCAATAGAGTTTTTGTTATCTACCTAGCAAAAAGTCATCTAAAGCCTCTGAAAAAACCCTTTTTGAGTGTCCGAATCACTTGACATTTTCAAACTTTATTGTAAACTTATTTTTCCACAACAAGGGTTTGGAAATGAGACCGAAAAGCAAAGTAGGGTAGAGGTGCATTTTCAAAAGTCAATGTAAAGCGAAAAAAGGAGATAAATGAGCTTAGTCAGCGCACTAATCAGCATGAGTTTGGTACTCTCCGGAACAGCTTCTCAATATGCACCGGGAGTAATGGAAAGAACAATCCAAACTCGGCAAAACGGAAGGACAGCATATGACCTACCTAAGAACCTACCTCCGGTAGATGGGTTTGTGGCCCTAGCCGAAGCAGAACATATAGGGAAGATTGTTTTCCTACGACCCTACGGAAGAGGGGTGTGGGAAGCCTTCTTAGTCGCAGACTGTGCAGGAAAAAGCGACAGACAAAGCCCAACTGATAGCCGTTCGGGGTATCTATGGATGAAAACCAGCGGCGTTATTGCTGAAGTAGACGCTGCAACTGGAAAAAGGTGGGGGAAAACAAACGGCGGTATACCTATACGAATGCTTGTGCCCCCAAAAGAATCCATTGTAATCCCTCGAAAATTAGGTAGCAAGCTCCCCAACCATACGCTAGATAACCGTATCCTAGTGCAATTAGCCGGATTCACAATCCTTCTGCCAAACCAATAAGCAAACCAATAAGAACAAGTCTCAGCCCCAGGGTGCTTTTTCAACCTGCGCTCCGCACTAGAAAAAGCACCCTTTCTAGACCTTTCTAGACCTCAGAGGTCTGTAACTGCTGTCCCCATAGGCTCAAAATTGTGCTCTTGATTTGGCGCTTTTTCAGCCCTCGTTAATCCTTTCGTTACAGGTTTTTATACCTCAGAGGTCTAGAAAAGGCTAGGCAATGATGACGGCGAGGGGGGTGAGTTCAATTTCCATTTTTGCTAGTTGTTTTTGGTCTTCCACTACAGATTCAATGTCTTTATATGCCCAGGGGGATTCCTCAGGAATGTCACCTTTTTTTGCTTTACCCAGAACAACACCGCGCTCTTCAATATCTTCCAAAACTTCTTGGACAGAAAACTTTCGCTTAGCTTCGTTGCGTCCCATGGTTCGACCCGCCCCGTGTGCACAAGACATAAAACCATCTGGATTACCCAAACCCGTTCCAATATAAGAACTAGTTCCTAGACTACCAGGAACAATTACTGTTTCTCCCTCCCGAGCTCTAATTGCACCTTTTCGGTGAACCCACACCTCTTTTCCAAAATGCTCTTCCAAAGCTGCATAATTATGATGGGCATTAAGCTGCTCACCAAATTCCAAAGGACCCAAAACTTCACTCAATGCACGCTTGGCTTTTTCCAAAATCCTCCGTCTGTTTTCACGCGCAAATTTCATTGCCAATTGCATCGCTTGAACATACGCTCCCGCATCTTCTGTTTTCAGATCAAGGTAAGCTAAATCCCAATCTGGTAAATCAATGCCTCTTTTTTGGCACTGCTTCTGAGCTCTTTTATGAAAATGCTCAGCAATGGCATAGCCAAAATGGCGTGATCCTGTATGTACCATCAAACACACTGCGCCTTCACCTGTTTTCAAAACATCAACAAAATGATTACCCCCACCTAAAGTTCCCAACGATTTTCTGGCCCGCTTAACTTCATTCTCCAATTCAGGAGGAAGCAAAGATTTATCGATAAAGCCAGAACCGGGTTGCGGCTTTTTGTGAATTCTAAACCCCATTGGTACGTCACGCATAACCTGCCCTGTAAACTTACGCAAGGACTCTTTACCTACATCGTCAGCAGGAAAATTAGTGGAGACATAAGCCATTCCACACCCAATGTCTACTCCCACAGCATTAGGACAAATTGCTCCCTCAAGCGCTAAAACCCCACCAATAGGCATGCCGTAACCAATATGAGCATCAGGCATTAGCGCTGTATGGTGATAAGCAGGCAAAAGATTGGACATGTTTTTTGCCTGCTGAAGGCAATCTTCTTCTAAATTTTTGGGATCTGTAAAAACGTAAAGTGGGACTCGTTCGGTATCAATTATTTCCATGTCTTTATATTACAACAATAAACTGCTAATACCAAAATTTAACATGCTAAAATAATAATCAGTAAGCCCAATAACTATACTGGGCCTGCACGGCCCCGAGGAAAGCGCGCTATGTATTATTTTTATATTCTCCGCTGTTCTGATAATTCTCTTTACTCAGGCATAACAAAAGATCCCCAAAGACGAGTTAAAGAACACAATTTTGATAATGCTAAGGCTTCCAAATACACAAGAGCTCGCCGTCCAGTAAAGTTGGTCTACACTGAAAAGTGCAAAAGTAAAGAAAGTGCACTAAAACGAGAAGCAGAAGTTAAAAGTTGGGAAAAGAAGAAAAAAGAAGCTCTTGTTAGTTCCGGCAAGAACAATTAATATGGGTTCAAAGCAAAAAACAAGGAGGTGATAAATTTTGGCTAAACCATACCAAAACGCAACTACAATCTGCATTATTCTCACAATAACTGCTGCAATAGGAATAATAATAGGCCTTGCAACTGCAAACCCTGTCTATCCTGTTCTACTTCTGCTCCCAACCGCAGGATACGAGCTTTATCGAACAGAAGGTCAAAGTACCAAATTTGCTTCCGTAGTTATGGTCGCTATTCTTGTCGCAGAGCTAGCATTTATCTTACTTGGAATCAACTTTAATGTTGCTGGTTATTTGGGCTATTCAGGACAGTACATTAGTGGTTATTATGTGCCTTTTGGGGATATTAAAATCCTTGCCCCAGCATTAATGGCAGTAGCTGCTGTAGTTTTAATTAGTAACACTAGAGGAAAATATACAAAGTGGCTAGCAGCAATTATCTTTGTCACTGCTTTTGCTATTGTCCATATTGTTGATCCTACAGCTTTTCAGCGATTGCTAAATGTTGGTGTTAAAGAAGGCATGCGCAGGCTGCGCTTCTAAAACCGCGAGCTATAACAAACACAGTAATTATGAAGAAGAAAGTTGTAGTAAACGACAAAATGCAACACAGCTATACCTACTACCGCACTGAACCAATAGGGAAGAACTTTCACCCCGATTTCAAACCTGAACTAACGCCAAAAGAGCTGCTGGAATTAGGCGTCTTTGGGGGGAAATATATGACAGATTGCAAAAACGAATTCCCGGATAAGTGGTACGAAAACGCCAAGCTTTCCCCCCAAAAGAAAGACCCCAGCTTAAATTATTTTGGCGTAGACGCTTCTATGCCCCTTTCTCACTGGCAAAAGAAGGGTTGGATTTACGAAGAGGATCCGCGCGGCTGGTTTCAGTGGTACGCGCGGTATTATATGGGGAGGAGAATCCCCAAGAAGGACGATCGGCAAATCAGGCGCTGGCGATCCTTCCGCCGCCACTGGGGCGCCGTGGAAAAAAACTGCGAAAAAGGCGATTTTGACTGCCGCAGAAAACAACGCCAAGCCCTATTGCATTGGGCATACGATTCAAGGAAAATATAAAAATTTAATAGAACTTGTGGTAAAATATACAACACTTCGGGCCTTGTACCGTTGATCCAATTCACACCCACAAAAGGAGGGAGGATATGCTCAATATATACGAACTTGGTTCCGTAGCCCTGCTCATTGTCTCCTGCCTAATCGCAAGAAGTCTAGGAAAACGGAAGACAAAGAAGCGGGGAGCTATTTGGTTATTTGGAATTCTCGGAGTAATGTTTGTTTTTTCCAGCGCTATTGCCGCCCTTTTCGTAAAGGGTGGCGCGGTTCGGAGCTGTATTGCCGAAGACCTGATTGTTAGAGCCATAACTGGACTGGGTTTGGGGGTTATTATTCCCCTAATTGTTATGGTGAGTACCGAAAGAACAAAGATAGCACTAAAGTAATTGTATCCCCACGGAGAGGGGTTCCTACCGCTCCTCTCCTTTTTTAAAATCCTTTGATAGCCTCGAAAAAAGCAACCTTAGATTACAACAATTACTCACCACGTAAACTACGAAGAAAACAGTCTTTTTTATCTCTACCTCACAACCGAAGAAGAAGGGGGTGGTCTTGAAAATAGGGTTGACCAATACCGATTGGAAAATGATGAAATTGAAAGAGTCGCTACCATTGTCGAGGGTATACCGGGAGCTAGTTACCACGATGGGGGGCGAATTAAGTTTGGACCAGATGAAAAGCTCTACATTACGACTGGTGACGCTGGAAACAGCAGCTTAGCCCAAGACATAAACTCTTTAGCTGGAAAAATACTGCGTTTAAACCCAGACGGAAGCATACCCCAAGATAACCCCTTTAACAATGAAGTATGGACCTACGGTCACCGTAACCCCCAGGGACTAACTTGGGACGAAGAAGGGCAACTTTGGGCAACAGAGCATGGTCCTTCGGGATTACAATCTGGTCAGGATGAGATTAACCTAATTGAAAAAGGAAAAAACTATGGCTGGCCCGAAATTAGAGGGGACCAGACAACTACCTCTACATATCTACTAGCAATACCGATGGCCGCGGTAATCCAGCCCAAAATGACGACAAAATAATTCGAATTAACCCCCAAATAATTCATTAAAAGATTGAAACAACCTACTTAAAGGTAGCTATTCTCTTTTTATTAGTTTATACTCAGAATATAACCTGGTTAAAATTTCTCAAAACCTATTTTGCCACAGGCGTACCTTTCTGGATTTTAGACGCAATCTGGTTAGGGATCGTATCTAAAACTTTTTACCAGCGTGAACTCGGCTCTTTATTGCGAAAAGATATAAATTGGCCTCCGGCACTAGCATTCTACCTACTTTACCCACTGGGTATTACCATTTTTGCCCTTGTCCCAGCTAAGGACGCGGACTCTCTACTAAAAGCTGCGGGTTTAGGTGCACTTCTGGGCCTTATTGCTTATGCCACTTATGACTTGAGCAACATGGCCACTCTCAAAGGCTGGCCATTATCGGTAGTGGTTACCGATATTCTGTGGGGAATTTTCGTAACGGGATCCAGTGCCGCTGCAGCCTACTTAATCTTAACTAACTTTTAAAATAATAATTACTTCTTAGGGGGGAGCGGAATAAAAATACTCGTTTTCTCCTTGTACGCTTCAAATGCCGCGTTTCCTTCCATTTTCTTTTCTAAAAGGGGAACTCCCGAAACTTTTAAAATTAAAATGGTGATTGTTAAAGGACCAATAATACTTACCAACCCATAAGGATGAGCTAGAGCTAGCAAAAACACTCCCCACCACAAAACTACTTCCCCAAAATAATTGGGATGGCGAGAGTACTTCCATAAACCTGAAGTAAGAAGTTCGCCTTTATTAGCTTTGTCCTCTTTAAATTTATACAATTGCCAATCAGCCAAAGCCTCAAATGAAAAGCCCACAGCCCAAATTAATAAACCTATCAAGTCCAAAAACCCAAAACTGGCTCCCGCAGTAGAATTAATTAAGAGTAGGGGAGTAGCAATAATTAGAAGTAAAAATCCCTGTAAGATAAAAACTTGAAAATAACTGTAAATCAAAGCTCTATCTCCCCATTGCTCTCGCCATTTTTTGTAGCGAAAATCTTCGTTTCGATTTCGATTCCGAAGATATACATGGCCAGCCAAACGCAACCCCCACAAAGTAACAAGAGTTAGACTCAGCACCTCCCGCAAAGTAACCCGACCCTTAGTAAGAAAAGCAGCATAGGTTGCAACTATAAAACCCAAGCCCCAAGCAATATCAGCCACGGAATTGTCTTTCCGGAGGGTAGCAATAATAAAAGCAATGTTCAGATGAATGAACACAAATAGGGCAGGAATCTCAAATATTTCAAACCAAAACTGAATAAATTCTAACATTGTTGAAAACGCTATCTTTTTTCTGTCTACCCCATTATAATCAAAATCAGAACAAAATGTCCAATATCATTAAATTTTTATTCTCATTAGTAATACCTCTTAGTGCTGGGGGTATTGGTTCTCTTTTCACAACGCCAGCAATCCCTAATTGGTACGAAACGTTAAGAAAGCCAAAATTTAACCCCCCAGGTTGGGTATTCGGACCCGCCTGGACCATTTTGTATATACTCATAGGTATATCTTTTTATCTTGTCTGGTCAAAAACAGGCTTTGAAAAGAATAAAAAAGCACTCGCTTCTTTCATTATCCAACTCATTCTAAACGCTACTTGGTCAATACTATTCTTTGGCTTACAAAATCCATTCATTGCCCTTATTGAAATATTATTACTATGGTTAGCAATCCTTCTTACTATAATAAGCTTTTACCAAATAAATAAAACTGCGGGACTCCTTCTCTTACCGTACTTACTGTGGGTAACGTTTGCTACTATTTTAAACTTCTCAATCTGGCAACTAAACTAAAAACCTCTGTGACAAAACCATTCCAATTCGTTTTCCTAGTTGATGAATATTAAAAAATACGTGGGTGCGCTAAATAAACACAGTCTTATCCGCAAAAATCAAGTTCCATTAGATCTAAATATAAGGGGAATCAGTTCCAACTCAAAAAAAACTAAACAAGGCAATATTTTTGTAGCAATAAAAGGGCTGACAGCTGATGGACATGAATTTGCATCAGAAGCAATAGAAAAAGGCGCTTCTGCCTTGGTAATAGAAAAGGAACCGCAAAAAAACTTCCCCTACATACAAGTAAAAGACACCAGAAAGGCCTTGGCCTGCCTCTGGGCCACCTATTATAAAAACCCGCAAAAGCACTTAAAAATAATCGGTGTGACTGGTACAGACGGGAAAACAACTACTTCCTACCTAATTCACAAATTCCTAAAAGAGGGTGGATATAAATCTGGTCTAATTTCAACAGTTAAAGCAACTTGGAGTAAAAATAAAATTTCAACCGGACAGCACGTTTCTACACCAGAACCCAGGAATCTATTTAAAATTCTTTCTAAAATGGTAAAAGATAATTGCACTCACGTTGTATTGGAAACAACCTCACACGGACTAGCCCAAGATCGAGTCTTTGGAATCAACTTTGAAGTCGGAGTTCTAACCAACTTTACCCCTGAACATCTTGACTACCATCACACTCTTGAAAACTACAAAAAAGCTAAGGCTAAGCTTTTCCAAAACGCAAAAACCACAATTATTAACAACAACGACCCAAATGCAAATTACTTTATAAAAAAAAGCAAAGGAGACGTAAAAACATATAATCCTAAAGAGGACACATTGGGATTGGCCTACGATAAAGAAAAATTACCAGGAGATTACAATTATGCCAATATCCTAGCAGCACGGCTAGCTGCAAAAACTTTTGGAGTTGCAGACAAAGACATCCAAAAAGGACTTGAGAACTTTGTACCCCCGGAAGGACGTTTCCACGAAGTTGAAGCTAATCAACCCTTTAAAATTATTATTGATTTTGCCCATACACCCAATGCACTTAAGAACCTGCTTTTCACTGTATCTAAAAAGAAGAAAGAAAATGCAAAAATAATTTGTGTTTTTGGTTGCGAGGGTGAAAGAGATAAAGGCAAGCGCTATCCCATGGGCAAGATAGCTGCTAAATACGCAAATATATCTATCCTAACTGCAGTTGACCCTCGTAGCGAATCCCTAGAAAAAATCAATCAAACTATTGCTAGAGGAGCAGCAACAGAAGGTGGCAAAATAGTAACACAGAAAAATATTAAAAATACATCCCATAAAGAAAAAAAGAAATCCTTTTTTATAAATATTCCAAAACGAAGAGAGGCAATTAAACTAGCTCTATCTCTTGCTAGAGTAGGGGACTGGGTACTGGTTTTAGGTAAAGGACACGAAAAAACAATGAATCTTGGTAGCGGTGAAGTACCGTGGTGTGATCAACAAGCAATAGAAAATTCTCTCGCCAATCTTAAAACGTAATCATAGTTGAGAGTTGGGGTTAAATGTGCTTAAATTGGCATAAGCTTCCATCTTATCCTCCTTTTCAAAAAAGGATGTGGAAAGTGTATGAAGAACAGCGACTATTCGAGGAGGCAGTAAACGAAGAAATTGAAAGGTTGCTAGACGTGCACATGGAAAAAGAGGGCATGTACGAGCTGAAAGAGGATCTCAGCATAATCGTCGAGATCATGGTGAGAATACCACCGAGCTCCGTAAAGGAACTAAACACCTCAGCCCGTGCCTATGTGCAAGGAAACAGAAGTCAAGACGAGCTTATTAGTGCTCTCCAGACTTTCCTTGCAAAAATCCCCCCGGAAGCGGTGATCCTCTTAACCGAACAAAGGGACGGAACAGGCAGTCTGATGAGCAA
>CAZOPS010000003.1:20606-31570 GCA_964581885.1 uncultured Candidatus Saccharibacteria bacterium
TGAGCAACCTTCGCAGAAAAATAGAGGAGTCACGCCGCTTTGACGAAACAAGGAGAAAAATACACGGATGAAAGGTGTAAAAAAAAACACCGCAGTTACAACAAACAAGCCTGGGAGGACAAGATGGCTACCAGCAAAGGTGAAGCGCGCCGCGCCAGCACGGTTCTTTGGCAAACGCGCGCTTCACGTTCTTTTTGTAACCTAACTAAAGACCCCTCACCCTAAATTTATACCCTATTTGCTATACTTAACCCGTGGATATCAAACTCAGTTCTGATCAACGTACAGTATTAAGAGAAATTTGGAAATGGTTTGTGGGAAGGAAAAGCCCCTACCTAACGTTTGGTGGCTATGCTGGTACTGGCAAAACCACCATGACCGCACTTTTCCGGCAGGCTCTAGAGCAGGAATATCCCAAAATAAAAGTTGCTTTTTGCTCTTATACAGGAAAAGCTGCAAGAGTTCTTGAAGAAACTCTCAGAAACCACGATGCGCGATTTTCAAGTGATACTACTGGTACTATCCACTCCCTAATTTACGAGCCTGAGAAAGATGAACAAGGTCGAGTGCTTGGCTGGCACGTCAAAGAAAAGATAAATTCAGATCTCATAATTGTTGACGAGGCCTCCATGATAAATCGAAAAATTTGGCACGACCTCTTGCAGTTTAAAAAACCTATTCTCGCTGTAGGTGACCACGGACAGCTGCCCCCAGTCCACGGTAACTTTAATCTTATGGAAGATCCCGATATAAAATTAGAGAAAATCCACCGCCAAGCTCGCGGTAATCCTATAATTGAATTGTCAGAAAAGGTGCGATCAGGAAAAGAAATACCCCACGGGGACTTTAACAAGGTAAAAAAACTACCACGAGAATCGGCAGAAACAGGAGAAGCAGTAGAAGAAATCCTTAACAATTACGATGACGAACTCCTTGTCCTGGTAGGTTATAACCGCACCAGAGTACAACTAAATAACGCTATCCGAGAACTGCAATACCGAAGAAGTCGAGAACCTCAAAGCGGCGACCGAATAATTTGCCTGCGAAACAACCACCGCAAAGGAATCTACAACGGTACGCGTGGAAAAATAAACCAAATAGAACCCTGGCAGGATAAAAAAAATCGCAACCTTTGGTATTTTTTGGAGGCTGAAATGGATACCGGAGAACTATACACTGGGAAAGTTTTAAAAAAACAGTTTAATCAAGAAAAAACAATTCAAGAAATACCCAACCTTTCATTTAAGGAAATGGGAGATCTATTTGATTTTGGTTATGCGTTAACTGTCCATAAAGCACAAGGAAGCCAGGCTAGGCAAGTGTTACTTTTTGAAGAGCGCTTTCAGCAAATGGATGACGAAGATTGGTTTCGTTGGCTTTACACAGCAGTAACAAGAGCAGAAGAAGAACTGGTTATTGTAGGGTAATTATGTTACTTTCAAATTAGAGTTATGGGCAACCTTACCACGTTTGAAACACTTTTTGTTACCCATTTAGTAATGGACTGGATTTTCCAAGGCCACAAAGAGGCTACAAGGAAAAGCGAACAACCCAAATACCTACTTCGTCACTGCGCTATCTATACTTTGGGCTTTATTCCCGCATTTTTACACCTAAACATAAACCTTCTTTGGCTTGCACTTCTTTTCACAAGCCACCTTATTCTTGATGAAAGGACAATTGAAAATTGGATTATAAAAAGGGTAAAGGGAATGACAGATGAAAACACATCTCCAGAACTAAAGCCCGTTGTTGCTACCGGAGTAGACCAGACCTTACATATCCTAGTCTTAGCCATTATTACTTCTCTAATATAGATAAGCCTAAAGCTTAGTTACTTTTTTCTCCCAAGTAAACAGCGCCCCCAGAGATCGGCCTTCGTGAATTCGCTTTGTTATTTGCGAAAATAAATCTGCGAGAGAAATTATTTCCATTTTTTCCAACTTTTTTTCTCCGTTAATAGGAACTGTGTCCAAAAGCAAAATTTTGGAAACAGGGGAGACCTCTAACCTTTCTACCGCTTGGCCAGATAAAAGAGCATGAGTAGCACAAACAATTACATCCCGTGCACCCGCATTCTTCAAAACCTTAGCAGCATTGGCAATAGTCCCTCCTGTATCAATAATGTCGTCAACAATAACTATCAATTTGCCCTCAACATCACCAATAACACGCACCACTTCCGACCGGTTATGCTCTGTTCTCCTTTTATCTAGAACTACCAACGGAACCTCCAGCAACCCCGCCATTTTCCGACACCTTTTCATAGCACCTGTATCTGGAGCAGCAATTGCCATATCTTTATAACTCTTTCCCTTTAAATAATTTGCAAACTGTGGATAACCCACAAAATGGTCAAAAGGAATATCAAAAAACCCTTGAATCTGATCAGAATGCAAATCTACTGTAACTACCCGATCCGCTCCAGCCTTACTAATTAAATTAGCAACCAGCTTGGCTGTGATTGGCTCTCTGGAAATAACTTTGCGATCCTGCCTCGAATACGCTAAGTAAGGACAAATCACATTAATCCTTTGAGCAGACGCCCTCTTCAAAGCATCAATAGTAACCAAAAGTTCCATTAAATTTTCATTTACCGGATCACACAAGGTCTGAAGAAAAAAAACGTCATCACCGCGAACTTTCTCTTTTATCCGAACATAAGTTTCGCCATCGGAAAATTTTTCAACACGGGTTGGGGTAAGAGGTATACCGAGATTAGAAGAGATTTTCTTAGCCAATTCTGGATGGGCACTCCCACCAATAAACTGTATCTTGGACATTTACAACTTCAGTCTAAACTAGACAAAAAAAAGTTTCAAGAATCAAATCATAAAAATTAGAAACATAGGAGATTAGGAAATAGAGAATAAGGGATAATAAATAAGAAGAATTTACGGTCGGAACTGTGAAATTAACAGAAATTACGGCTTCGCCGTGAAATTTTAAATTACTAGTTACTAATTACTAGTTGCTAATTGCTAACCACTAACTACTTATTGCCACTGTGATATCTTTTGTGTACTTCTTTTAGCTTACGATCTGTGACGTGAGTATAAATCTGGGTGGTAGCTACATTCTTATGGCCCAAAAGCTCTTGCACCTCGCGCACATCCGCACCTGCACGCAAAAGATCAGTCGCAAAGGTATGCCTCAAAGTATGCGGTGTAGCCTCAGTAGTTAAACCCACCTTATGAACATACTTTTTAACTAACCGCTGGCCGCTCCGAGCAGAAAGGCGATACGCTTCGTTTTCATCTTCACCCTCGGCAGGCTTAGGTCCTCGGTACCGAATAAATAAGGGTTCCAAATCATCATCACGGGTTTCCAAATATTTTGACAATGCACGTGCAGCACTGTCACTTATAAAAACAACTCTACCCTTTCCACCCTTTCCAACCACTGAAAATTCTTGTGTTTCTAAATTTATCTTGTCTCTATCTAAAGAAACCAACTCGCTAACCCGCAGACCAGTCGAAAAGAGAAGCTCTAATATAGCCCGGTCTCTTTTTCCAATTTTTGTTTTTGGATTGGGAGCAGAAAAAAGTCTCTCTAATTCTTCTGATTGCAAAAAATCAATTTCCCTTTCATCTGTTTTTCCCAACGAAATTTTCTCTGGAGGCATGACCTCTAACCCTCGTTCCGTAATAACATAGCGTAGAAAGCTTCTAAGTGCTATTAGGTGATAGTTGCGGGTCTTTGGCTTTAATTTACGGCCATTTTCGTCTTCAAAGTCATAGAGCTTGACCTGATAGTTGCGAATTAGAGTAGGGGAGATCTCGGAAATTTTTCCAATGTCTGTCCAATTTAGAAAGCGGTCTAGGTAATGAGAATAAGACACAAGAGTATTTTCTGAATAATTTCTCTTGAATCTAATATAATCCAAATAATCTTCAATTAACTTTTCAAGGGTATTTTTTCGTCCGCTTTTTATAATCATCTTTTAACTTCCTGTCAAATACCTGGTTATGTAACTTACGCAACTTAGCTCGCTCATTCTCTAACATCTTATTAAAATTTGGACCGCGCTGGAAAGAATGTATCACCAAAAAGCTGTCTTCGAAAAAAGGATAGGGAAGAACAGAAAAAACCTTTACCCTACTATCTTTCAAGTAAAAAATTACTCTTTCGGGATTTGTAGTACCGCATTCAATGACTCTTTGAAAGTTCTTTGATAAAACATCAGCAAAGCAACCGCAAAAGCGAACTTCATAAACAGAGTCAAAACCCTTACTAGACAGCAATTCTCTAGCCAATTTTTTCAAGACGCGATGTCCTTTCTCGTCCCCACCTATACCTGAAGGAACGTGACAAATCCCTTGGGAAAGCTTCTGATGATATTTGACAGTATCAGCTAAAATCTCCTTATCGTAAAGAACAGCGCCAAAATCAATACTTTCCTTTAAATTGTCCAAACACGCATAGTTCACTCGACATGAATAGCCCGAATAAAATATATTTCTCAATTCGCTGCAACTTAACTTATCTTTTTCCATTTTACGCCTCCTCATTATCATATAAAGGATGATACTTTTTATGCTGTGTTTCCGCAAATTTATCCGAAGCGTGGATGTAGCGGTCTGTAGTAGAGGGGGACTCATGCCCCAAAAGAATTTGAATCGCTACCGGAGATGCACCTTTTTCCGCCAAGTAAGTACCATATGCATGCCGAAGGGAATGAGCCGAAGTTGGTACATTTATACCCAATCTGTTTACATACTCATTAATTTTCTTTTGAATATAACTTTTAGTTAAACGTTTCTTTGGATCGTCTTTATACCGCCCACCAAAAGGTACAAATAAAGCTGGTGATTTATCTTCTCTAACCTCTAAATATTTGTCCAAATAATATTTAGCACGCGGAGTAAGGTAAACAAATCTTTCTTTACGTCCTTTCCCTTCAACAAATATACTCCCTGATTCACCAACCTGGTTACGATTCAACTGTACTAACTCTGAGATCCGCAACCCAGTTGCAAGGAGTACTTCTAAAATTGCTCTATTCCGTAACGCTATTTTCTTCTTATTCTCTAATTGACTGGGTGATTCAACCAACCGAATAATATCTTTAAGCTCGGCAACTTGCGCTTTCTTACGTGGCGTTTTAATAAGCTCTACTTCGTCTCTGCCTAAGGGGGTTTTATAATCATTCTTAATCATATACTTTAAATAGCTTCGAAAGCTGGATAACATTCTGTTTATGGAACGTACAGATAAAGGCTCCCGCTCTGTTACAGCAGAATCAGCGCTTTCCTTTAACTCCTGCAGCGTCTCCCTATCCCCACTCCTTAAATATGCCTTATATCTCTCAATGTCCTTTACAGTAATAGCTTCAAATGAAATACCCCGCTCAGAAAAATAGTTATCCAACGTTTGTAAATCGCGCTCGTAGTTAGCAATTGTCTGCTCGGAATAATTATTAGTTTTTAAGTACAACAAAAAATCGTCTAGATATTTAAGCATTTCTATTACACATAGAGTAGGGGAGTACCCCCAATTTTGCAAATACAGTGAATAAACGGTAGAAAAGCAATAGACCTATAGCCGAAACAAGTAATAAATTAATCCCTACATAGCTTATAAAAAACAAACCAAAGTTAGTTATAAAACTTTTCAGAGAACAAACCCACAGATAATTATTTATTTCTTTTTTGAATTCAAAAAAAACTAATAGTAAAATTTTTACTTAGAAAAAAATTTAGAGAAGTGCAAAAAGGAACCAGCCTTATATAACTCCATATAATCACCCTTATATGGAGTATAGTACTATTTCTAATTGTTTGCAAGGACAAAAAACAGAGAAGTGACAAGTAGCAAGAAAGGCAAAAATACGAACACAAAGTGGTACATACCAAAACACGTCTTCCCTAAAAAAGTCTTCTTAGAAACGCTCTGAGCGGGTCGGTCACTATTACCTATAACAACGGGTTATCCACAAAACTACCTAAGGGAAGTTTTGATTTTCTGAAATTATCCGTGTATAAATTTTAGGGACAAAATCTTTTAGAGAATTGATCGAAAAAGTGCAAGAAAAAATTCAAAAAAAATTTCAAAAAAAAACTCGAACCAAATATTTTTTTTTCTTTCTTTACAAATTTCCTTCAGGAAAATAACAAGAGAAGACCCGGAACTAAGCCAGCGCACCGCGCCAGTTATAGGATGTTGACTATGGGACCACGCTATTATAGGACATATATTAGCACTCGGTGCTTTTGCTTGACAAAATCCCCTACTCTCTTCCCTACCCAACGCTAAATCTAAATATGCTAATTCCTAATAGTATAAGCAAAAATAGATACTCCATAACTAGTCTCCCATTTAGTTTATGCTCAAAATACTCTCTCTCAATGGAAATTCCAACGTAAAATGCTGCTGAAATAATCAAACCCCGGAAAAACTGCTCAACAGGAATAAATGCGAAGCTAAGAAAAATCTCAAGGCAAAGAAAAGCAACTAACACAGCACCAAGAACCACACGTCTTTCAAAACCCTTTATCAAAAAGAAAAGGGCAAATGAAAACAAAAACGAAAAAAGAATAACAAACACAAGTTGCAAAACTAGAAATTCCAAACCTTTCAAAAACACCGTAAAGGAAAAGAATGAAATAATTGTAGTTGCAAGAAAAAGGGTAGTCCGAGCCGGCCGCAAAAGCGGGATCACCTCTTCCCTACTCTTTGCAACTTTAAAAATGTTTAAACTAAGTAGAAGTGCATAAAAGAAAAGGAGAAAAAAAACTACAAAGGCCGCTTTAAACCAAGTTACTGTATATGGGAAATAATATTGAGTAAGGCCTGTACTCAAAACAAAAAAGCTAGGGAAAAGAGAAACAACTAACCAATAAAAATCAAACTCCAGCTTTAAAACAAATTTTATTCCAACCGAAGCTATAAGAGTAGCAAGACCTACTGCAATAAGATTCAAAGGCGGCTCAAGAAAATAAGCTAAGGAAAATATTAAAGTAACCAAAAGTGAAAACAAAAAGAAAACCTGTTTCTTTGAAAATTTAAAAGAAGAAAACCTATTAATCAAAGTTTGCATTGGTAAGAACATCGACTACATCCTCATGTTGTTCTAAAGTTTTGATCATTTCTTTTACTCTATTCACATCTTTCTCCTCTACATCAAAGCTAAACTTTGGTTCGGAACCCTCAAAAATATATGCTGTACAACCAGCTTCACCTAAAGAACAGTTAAACTCCTCAAAATTTCTTCTAATCTCGGATAAAGTTCTATTTTTGTTGTCTGTTTCCACCCTAATCAAGAATGCGACCCCGGCCGGTCCATAACCTTCAAGAATTTGTTTTTCTCGCGCATAATCGCCTTCCCCAGCCCCACGAGCTATTGCCCGTTCAATATTTTCTTTCGGCATGTTGTGCTCCTTAGCCTCCTCAATAGCAGTACGGAGTTCTGGATTAAAATCCACATCTTTACCGCCTTCCCGCACGGCAGCAGATATCTGGTCCGCAAGTCTTGAAAAGAGCTTACCCCGTCGGCGATCCTTGCGCTGTTTCTTGTGCTTTATATTTTGCCAATGGGAATGTCCAGCCATAATCAGCAAACAATAATTAGTAATTAGTAACTGGTAACTAGCAATCAGTAATTTAAAATTTTAAATTGGTAATTTGCCATTTCCGTTTTACCTCAGCTCTACCTCATCTTTTTTTCTTCCTCATTTTGCTCCTCTTCGTTTTCCTCCCCCTCTCCCCTACTCTGCTCTTCCCCTTCCGAGGAATCCGCAACCTCTTCATTATCTTTTAGAACATTTTTTAAAGCTGCAAAGGGAGCGCGTTCGTTTTCCTGGGGAATTAAAGCCACAGCTTCGTCACCCTCCTCTCCGTGATAAAAACTAACAGCTGCGGGTAAGAGCTGGTAGGAACCATGAGAATCCACTATGTGCCAAGTTCCGTCCTTTTTTGCTAAAACACCCTTTATCTCTTGCCTTTTTACCCTTTCAACTTGTTTAAAAAAGTTTCGCCCGTCTTTATCGATCATCTTCAATCGATCTCCATAAACTAGCTCTGATTTTGAAGCATAATTTTCAGGAACCTGATACTTCTCATCCTCTTCCGTAACCATTTCCTGTCCATTAAACATCCCGAAAACGCCCGGAAGCTCCCGAGGATCGCTTTCCTTTGCCTCATCTAATTCATTTAGCAACCGCTTTGCTAAGTGAATGCTTGAAACCGCAGCTGATAGTGCTTGATGTATATTTTGAATTTTTTTCCTCTCCTTTTTCTCTGTCATTTTTTAATTCCCTACTTAACAAACTAGTAGATTTTTTATATTTTCTAATCTTTTTCTTTTGTTCTCCGCCGAGCATCTTCAGCCTTAGCCATACCCAAATCAAACTGTGTTTTGTTCCACTTTGCAATTGCCTCCGAAACCGCACCCTTACTGCGCGCGTACTTCTTACGGCTCTTTTCTATTATAACATCCCTATTATGCGTCCTATACTCCTCATTCAATGGAAGAGTTACCGCTGAAAAAGGTGGTGAGGTCATACCATCGATCATCAATTCTAAGTAAACATGATACTTTTCCAAACTAATCAAATCCTCCTCAGTAAAAACCGGGGTAAATTCCTCAGCCAAAACTTTTGCATCTGGTGCTCCCAGTGCAAACGACATAATAGTACCTACATTTCCAAAAACAGCATCCTGCATCTCCTCAGGAAGTTGAGCAACATACTGGTGGGTTATATTTAAACAAAGGTGATACTTCCGTGCCTCCGAAAGAATTGATGCAAAAGAACCAGAAGCAAAGTTTTGGAACTCATCAACATACAAATAAAAATTGGGTCGCTCCTCCTCCGGAATACTAACCCTCCGCATTGCTTCAAACTGCATTCTCGAAACCAACATAGAACCAAGAATTTCTGAATCATCTACACCCAACTTACCCTTTGACAAATTAACCAGAAATATCTTTTTCTTATTCATAATCTCAGTTAAATCAAAACTAGAACGGGGCTGCCCTACAATGTTCCTAATAGTGGGAGAAGCGAGAAACTGTCCCAGCCTATTCTGAATAGGGGCTATTGCTTCAGTAACCAAGCGATTGTTTGAAAGCATTCCTTTAAACTCGTCTTCCCAAAATCTTCTCACTACCGGGTCGTCCATTTTATGAACAATATAATTTCGGTAGTTCTTATCTTGAAGCAGCCTTGTAACTCCTAGCAAAGTAGTTCGAGGAACTTCCAAAAGAGTTAACACACAGTTCCTCAATATATGCTCCAACCGCGGGCCCCAGGAAAAGGAAAAGCGCTTCCGAAAAACATCAATAAGTCCCGAAGCAACAAGACTTTTCTGATCTGGATCAGACAACTCCAACATATTAAATCCAAGAGGGAATTTTTTATCTGCTGGATTAAAAAGAACTACATCGTCAATCCGGTCTTCAGGAACAAAATCTAAAAGCCGATCAATAGACTCACCGTGGGGATCAATAAAAGCCACACCTTCTCCTGCATGCATATCCTGAATAGCCATATTCTCAAAAAGAGTGGTCTTACCTACACCTGTTTTCCCAATTGAGTAAATGTGTCGAGGTCGGTCTTCCCGCTTGATTCCAAACTTAACCATTCTGTCCCGAAAAGTAGTCAATGCCAAGTAAGTTACATCATCTCCTTCAATAGGCAAATCTAGGGGCGGCTCACCCTTCTTATAGCGGGACCATGCAAGCGATGGTGTCTCTACACTCACATTCGGAAGGTGAAACACCGATGCTAACTCTTCCGTATTAAGAATGTACACCCAATCCTCAGGAAAATAACGGTTGCGGTAACTTTCCAAAAATTCATCAGAATTTCTGTCGAAAGGGCGTCTAGTAAAGGAGTTAAGATTAGCAGTACTAAATTGCTTAAAAGAAGCAGAAGCACTCCTCAACAAACTTTCTGACTTTTCCGGTGTATTACCAATAGCAATAAGACGAATAGCAGTCTCAAAACCAACGCGGCTCATCTTCTCCTCTATAGCTTGAACTTCTGTTTGCTGGGATGGGGTTAGTTGCACCCCAGACTTTTCTTCTACCTCTACCTCTCTACCCGGATAAAAAATCATAGTTGGTATGTCAGTCAGAACAGAAAACACACCCCCCAAAACCCCGTTTGAAATTTCGCCTAAGGAAAGGGAGGAAGTTCCAACACCTGAACGAATCGCATCTATATAGTCGTAACCTTCTTCTTGCCAAACGTCTGGGATTGGTCTCAGTAGAATTTGGATCCATACTTGATCTCCCTCACCTACTTCAGAGAGAGCACCAGTAATAGCTGCTAGCGGATCCACATCAAAATCAGGAAAGGTTTTAATAGGAAAGATATAACTCTTAGCAAGCTCAATCTTTGCTCCGCTTAAACTCTTACCCAAGTCGTCCAACTCCTCTGCATAATCATCAGTCTCTTCAATCTCTGCATTTGGATATTGAGCAAATACCTGACTTTTGACAAAATCCGTCAAGTGTTCTGGAACCCAAGTGTAGAAATAAATACCAGCAGAGGAAGCTGCGATTTCGAATGAAATGTGTTCCTGAATTCCAGGAGTAAGGCGCAGCAGCCCATGCAGAGATGCAAACATTTGTTCTGCTGCAAGCGCTCCCTTTTCATTCTCTTTAGGAACCTTAATTACCAGAACTTTTCCTTTGTAAACCAGCTGCTTTGCGGCTTGTCGAGCCCTTCTTATTGCAAGTAAAGCCCCACCACCTAAAGCCACCACTGTTATAGCTGCAATCAATGTTATACTCATCCCCTTTATTGTATGGTCAAAAGGGTAAAGAGTCAAATAGCATCAGAGGAGATTGGTAGTAAGTAGTTAGCATGAAAACATAAGAGATAAGGGATAAGGAGACAGGAGATAGGACCTGCCTGCACCAAGGCGACCCTTTGGGTCCGGCAGGTAGGGATAAGAGGTAGGAAATAGAGAATAAGGAATAAAAGATAGAAATACAATGGATGTACAGTAGATATACA
>CAZOPS010000004.1:0-31137 GCA_964581885.1 uncultured Candidatus Saccharibacteria bacterium
TTGTTGTTCGCGGTAAAAAGTTTGATTCTCACTACTTCCTGCCTGCATTTCCGTTTTTTGCGTTGATTGTTGGGAAGAATGTTACTGATGCCCTTTTTATACTAAGCGAAAAAGTTAGTTCAAATCTAAAATTCGGATTGGAAAGCTCTAAACAAAATATAAAGCCTAAACTAGAAACTTTGAAAGATTCGGAATTCGTTTTTAAAGCTTTTCATATTTTTTTTGTGTTTTTGATTTTCTTCCCAGCATTAGGTAAGTCTGTACATACCGGCCTAGTTTATGCTCGGCAGGATACGCGTACACAAGCTAGCCAATGGATTGATAATAATGTGGAACCAGGTACTTGGGTAGCAGTTACGGGAACAGAAGATATTGAGATAGTTGCAAAAGGGGTAGAGAGAAAGACATATAAGAAGCTGAGTATTTTAGATAAGTTCGAGCAGTATGACTTTATAATTGTTACTGATGAAAAGCGTGTTTATACAATGGAAAAAATGGCTGACAACGGTTTTGAATTAGTTCAAGAGTACACGAACGTTAACCCCACTCGCCGCGGACCCCATGTTTGGATTTTTTTAAGATCTAATTCGGAATGACCCCTATTAGAAAGTCTAGAAACACTATCAAAACAACTCTGTCTAACGCCTTGCGTTAGACGGGGCTGTTTTCATAAGGTTTTTTGAAAATGGAGGGGAGATGGTAGAATAAAGATGGAAATGGTTCGCGTGTTGAAGTTATTGCAAAAACCTTTACTCGTTTTTTTCCTGGCCTTCTTTGTTTATTTTTTTTCTTGGTTTTTTGTTTATAAAACTGGAATAAACGATACGTCTATCCAGAGTCAAGATACTCTTCCTGCTCTTTTTGTTCCAGCCTCTATGAGTCTAGAAGGTAATTTTAATTTAGATGAGTATTACGAACTGCTTATTTCTGAGCACCCTCATCCAGATGGAGAAGGTGTTCCTTTTTATTTGAAAGTGGTTGATGGACATTTTTATTCTGCCTTTCCTGTTATTACAGGATTGTTTGCAGTACCTATTTACTTCTTACCGCTTAGACTTGGCTTGCCAGTAACTTTTGAAACAGTTGCGATTCTTGGCCATGTTGCTTCGGCAATGATGATTGCCTTATCTGTTACTTTTATGTACAAAATATTTCGTCAGCTAGCAATTGATGGCCGGCGATCATTAGTTTTATCGCTTGTTTACGCTTTTGGTACTTGTTCTTTTGCACTTACTTCCCAGGGGATGTGGCAGCATACTGCTAGCCAGTTAATGTTTTCGTTAGCATTATATTTTTTAGTGCTGGGTTTTGAAAATCCAAATAGGGCAGTATGGTCAGGGTTATTCTTAGGTTTGGCAACCTTGTCTCGCCCTACAGGTGCGCTTGCTGTTCTGTTCCTTTCTTCATATTTTCTTTTCCGCTTTAGCTGGCTTAATTTTCTAAAGTATGTTTTGCTTGGTCTTTTTCCTCTTGCTGTTTTTCTAGCCGTGCCCGGTTTGCATGAAGGTGTGTTTGCTGGCTATGCCTCTCAGGTAGGTTCCAATTGGACAGCACCCTTTCCGCAGGGTTTTTTGGGAGAATGGCTCTCTCCAAGTAAAGGAATATTGGTTTATTCGCCGGTATTCTTGTTTTCTTTTATTGGAGTTTGGTTGTTAATCCGGGGAAGAGCTAAGATAAACCTTGGCGTCAGTCCGGCGAAAATTTCAAGTAACAAAATCCAAATAACAAATAAATCTCAAAGTTCAAATTTCAAAATTTTTGGAACTTGGGGTTTGGGATTTGGGATTTCCCGACGGCTAAATAGCCTTGCATCACGAGAAAATCTTTTTTATTGGGTGTTTGTTTGCATAGTAATCCATTCTTTAACCGTTGGGAAGTGGTACCATTGGTATGGCGGTTGGGCATTTGGTTATAGAATGATGAGTGATATGATTCCTTTTCTTGCGTTTCTTTGGGTTCCTTTTGCTAAATCAAAATATTGGGAAGATCTTAAAATGTGGTTTTTTGGTGCTGCTTTCTGGTCGGTAGGTATTCAACTCGCGGGTATAGCTTTCTTTGACGGGGTTTGGCATAACCTTTTTGATGAGGGGCCCAATAGCCAGGCCTGGCTTTGGTCAATTAAAAACAGCGAAATGCTTTATTATGTACGTCGATTGATTGCTAAGTTGAAAGGTCAACCAACAAACTTAGTTCGTTAGGTCTAATAGTTTAGGACTTATTTAAGATTTGAAATTGGTAATTTAAAATTATGAGAATTATTTTTCTTTCCAACCAACTTTTTGATTATCCGCTTAAAACCAACAAGTGGCATGTTGCTACCCGGGTAGCTGATCGGGGGCATAAGGTGCTTTTCGTTGACCCGCCAATCCGTTTCCGGAAAGTAGTAAAGCAGATTTTCCAAGGGAGGTGGCCGCTCCAACGTTTATTGTCAGGTGTTTGTGCCCCGACCGGCAATTCCCTAAAGCCAGGTTCTGGGACCGGTCTTAGAACCTGGCTTTTATCCTTGCCGGCCGTTAATTTAAAAGTTTTCACGCCACTAACGCAGACCATCTCCGAATCTCCGAACATGACAACTTTCAATGTTAACCGTATGAAACTGCACATCCCTGATTTTTTTGATGGTGAAGCAATCCTGTGGGTTTACAATCCAGCAATGATTGACTATATTGATCGGATTCCGCATAGACTGCTGGTTTATGATTGTGTGGATGATTATCCCTCTATGGCTAATTATCAGCGTTTGGGTTTTTCTGAAGAAATTGCGGAAAGGGAAGAAAAGATTGCGAAAAGAGCAGATATTATTTTTACAACTACTAAGAATTTAGCTAATAAAATTCGTAAGTGGAATGATAATGTTCATTATGTAGGTAATGCGGGAGACTACAGCCGCTTTGCTTCTGCGGCCAAAGCGGAAATTACAAATAACCCCCCTTCGCTAAACCTGCCTGCCGGCGAGGCAGGGCTACGGGGGGCAGGCAAATTAAAAATTTCAAATGAGGAAAAGAGGAGAGCCGGCAAGGAAAAACCGCCGCAGGAGAAGCCCCTGGGGCTAGATCCGCAGAAACCCCTAGGGCTGGGGAATGCGGCGGTTCTTAAAGACATACCCCACCCCTGCATAGGCTTTACGGGAGCAATTGACGATTACAAAGTGAACCTTTCTCTTCTTGTAAAAATTGCAAAAGACCATCCGGAAAAGTCTTTGGTTTTAGTGGGACCAACTGGAGTAGCAGATACCCAGCCTGATTTGCGTGACTTGAAAAAGCTGGACAACGTTTATTTTATGGGAAAACGACCTTATGAAGAAATGCCCCAATTCCATGCCAGCTTTGATGTTTTTATAATTCCCTATAATTTGAATGACTATACCGTCAAAGGTTGCTTTCCGGTTAAGTTTTTGAATGCTCTTGCTGCGGGGTTGCCTGTTGTGGTTACTAACCTTCCCGCTTATGAGGATTTTTCGGATGTGGCTTATATTGCGGGGGATGACGAGAAATTCAGTAAAACAATTGATAAAGCTCTGAATGAAAATAATCAGGAAAAGGTGGAAGAACGGATGCGTGTGGCTCGTGAAAATTCTTGGAACAATAAGGTAGAAAAAATGCTCCAGCTTGTTTCTTCTCAGCTTTCTGCTTAGTTGTTGTTTTGCTTCTGGTTCCTATATAGGATATAATTTAGCTTACGTGCTATTCATTGCTGGGTATATGATTAAGGAGGTGAGCTGGTGACTGACGAGAATGTGGATAAAATAATTACTTTGATGGAGGAGTATGATTTCGAGACTGCTTTGGAGGAAGCTCGAGCATTTTTGAGAGTTACAGAAGACCCGAAGAAGAAAGCAGAACTTTACCTTTTGGTTTCTTCTTTGTCAGAACTTGTGGGAGACAGGGAAACATACGGTTCAGCATTGTTTGGGGCGCTGGCTATTTTCAGGACTTTAGGTAATGTTGAGGAGGTAGCGCACACTCTGATTCTTATTGGCCGGGCACAGTTGGAGAGCGACTTGGTTGATGAGGGCATAAACTATTGTGTAGAAGCACTGAAAATTGCTTTGCACAATGAAGAGATATATAGAGTGCAGCTCCCGCTTATTACCCAGGTTTTGGGAAATGCTTTCTCAGAGCGTGACCCGTGGCTTTCGGCAGAGTTTCGAAAGTTTGGTTCTCGAATTGAAAAGGAATATGGCAAGGAGGACTAGGTGAAAAAGAGAAATTTGCAGCGGGTAATAGGTAGTTTAGTAGTGATTGTTGTACTTGTACTCCATTTTGGTGCAGCAATAACAGTTCCGTTGCCTGAACCTCGCTACTTGTTTTGTCGTGGATTGCTGATTTTTTTAGCAGTCTTCTCTGTGGGTCTTCTGATTACGGCTGCGGATGACCTTTTGGTCAGGAGGGTTCAAGGTCTTAGCGTTGGCCTAGCGTGTATGCTACTTTACGTTGCTATCTGGGTCAGCGTTTTTTTCTGGTTAAAGATCTAGTTTCCAATTTGTATTGAGCGGGGAAGCTTAAAGGAGCAACCCTGCTCTTTTTTTTGGAGAAACCTTTTTTATGTGTTTTAATTGAGTTGTAAGTTTATTTTATGAAAGCTATTGGTGACTTTTTAATGGATAAAGGTTGGCGAGCGCGAGAAAGGACAACCCCTTTTTGGTTTGTTGTTTCTTGGGTTTTGTTAAACCTTGCTCGAATAATTTTTATAATTATTGGAGATGATTTTGGTTATTCTGAATCTTTGAATCATTTGGGTATTCTTGCGAAGTTACGTGCACGTCGTCAAATGCGCTTTGCAATTTCAAATTTTAAAAAAGCCGAGAGGATAGCAGATAATGCCGCTACCTGGTTAAATTTAGGGGGAGCATTAATGGAGGCCGGTGCGTACGAAGCAGCTAAAGAGCCTTTGAAACAGGCTATAGAGGCCTACGGTGATAAGCCCGGTGCAAGGGGAAATGCCCGCTCGCACCACGCGCGGACCTTGCTTCGAACCGGTCAAGTGGAACAAGCCGGGGAACAGAACAAGCTGGCTTTGGAGGAATTGGAAAAAGGTCGGGGGGAGGAGGACACTTTCCATCTTACGGTTTGGAAAACTTCGGCTCTGATGACCGAAGCGCGGATCCGTTTTGCTTCTGGGAATTGCGACGAAGCCCAGAATTTAGCCCAAAAAGCTTTAAAATTGGCCAAAGAAATGAGCCTTCCTGAGCGCACCCGGCAGGCCAGCGAGCTAGTTAGTTCTCTCAGGAGTCTTCAAAAATCTCGCGGATAATATCTTCCAGTTGCGGTTCGTCAATGTTCAAGTCATCCACGGGGAATTCTGAAAGTAACTTAGTAGCTCTTTCTGTTGCCTCCTCTCGCGGTACATAAAGAACTGCTTTATGCGGAGTAAATTCCTTTACTTCTCCAATTTTTTCCAGATCTTTTTCTTTAACATCATTTTCAAAAATTACAACTAGGGTTTTGTATGGCGCATGGTCCTTAATTAGTTTATCAACACGCCCGTCAAAGGCAATTTTACCTTTGTTGATCATCATCACACGCTCGCAAAGATTTTTTACATCTTCCATGTAGTGGCTGGTGAGAATAATTGTGGCATTGTGCCGCGTGTTGTATTCACGAACGAAATCACGAATTTTTTTCTGCATTACTACGTCCAGTCCAATAGTTGGTTCATCAAGAAAAAGTACTTTTGGCTGGTGAAGGAGCGAGGCGATAAGTTCACATTTCATTCTTTGCCCGAGAGAAAGTTTCCGAACTTGTACATCTAAAATTTTTTCAATATCTAAGAGTTCAACCAGCTCATCTAGCCTTTTCCTGTACTCCTTTTCCGGCACTTCGTAGATTTCCTTATTCAACCGGAAAGTTTCTTGTGCTGGTAAGTCCCACCAAAGCTGGTTTTTTTGTCCCATGACCAGAGAAATTTGCTTTTTAAATTTATTTTTTCTTTCTTTAGGATCAAAATCCAAAATCTTTACTTCGCCTGCGGTGGGGTAGAGAAGCCCGGATAAACATTTTAAGGTAGTAGTTTTCCCCGCACCATTGGGTCCAATGAAACCAACAAGCTCCCCCTCTTCAATGGAAAAACTTATATCGTTTACAGCTTTAACATTTTCGTATTTCCGCTTGACTAGTGCTTTTAAAGAACCTACAAGTCCCGGTTCCTTGTGAAAAACCTTGTAGTATTTTTTAAGATTTTTTACATCAATCGCTACCATAAGACAAATTGTAACACATACGTATAATGCCTTCTCTGATAGTGATATTCAGGACATATTCAGGACCTGGGACTGAATATCACTGTGAGGACAGGATTTTTAGGTATTGCTCTCGCATTTCCTTCTGTTGCGCCTTCTTCTGGTTTTTAAATCTTTTGAACCAACCAAAGTCATCGTCTATGGCTATACTTTCAAGTCTTATTGGTTCGAACTCGTCAATTTCAGCTGAGACGAATTCTTTGTATTCTTGCGGATCTTGGACCAGGTTTGTTACGCGATCTGGTTTCAAAAAAGCAATCTTGTTTGGTCCATTTACATAAGTTGAGAAGCTGGACCAAGGATATTCGATCAATTGATTGACAGACGATAGTCCTAACTTTTTGGGATTTAGATGATGGTAACGAGTTAGGTGCAGCAGCTGTTCGTCTGTTTCTACAAGAATGCTTTTGTAATTTCCTTCGAAAAGCCGTCCGCTTCTTTCTAAACGCACATTAAAATAATTAGTGTAGGAAAGTCCTATCTTATGCATATAGAAAGCTATTCCCCTTTCTTTTTTTTGTTCCAGGGTTAGGTGATAGTGATTAGGCATCAAGCAGAGGGATAGAATTTCGATAGGGGGTTTAATTCGCTTTTTTTCTAACCAAGCGAGTACAGCATTTTTTCCTTGCCTTGTTTTTGTTTGCTTCAAACGTTGTTGTAGTTCACTATATGGGCAATTGTGATTCAGATAATGGTTTAAAATGGAGATAAAATGTTTGTAGTAGGTTCTATCAAGAAAGATATTACGTTTTTCGATTCCGCGGTTGTAAATATGATATATGTTTCCAACTTCCAGTGTTCTTCGAGGCATTGCAACGTGATTTTAACTTAGCACACAAATTATTGTAAGGACAAGGATATTCAGGACCTGGGACTGAATATTGCTGTTGGGAAGGTTTTTAGTGGGGATGGGGGGTCAGGAGGAGGCGGAGTTGTAGTAGCGAAGGGCGAAGTGCCAAAAACGATTTGAGAGGAATAGGAGCAATAAAGCTATAGTGGGAAGCCAGATGGACTCCAGAAGTGTGGCGCGGCCTAGCAAAGCCTTTACCGGAATAGCTGCGATAATGAGAAGAGGTATTAAGAGCGTGAAGAATGTTAAAGCTACTTCTCCAAAAATTTGCGGGGGATAACGAGAAAAGCTGTAAAGACTAATAAATACTTCATGAATTTCGCGGATTTGGGGGAACCAGATTGCGGGAGTTACGCTGATAAACCACAGTGCATAGCAAAGTATTACGCTGAAAAGGATCAGGATAAGATAAAGAATAATATTTATTAACGACGGGTTTATGCTTAGATTTCTTAGGGCTATTATTAGTAATCCAATTCCGCTAACCAGCGGCGTCACTGAAAAGAGCCGGATTAATCGGGTGGAAACATAGAATTGTGATGAAATTGGGAGCAAAAGAGGGAAATCTAGAGTACCTCTTCTTACTTGGGTAACAAGCCTTGCCATGTTTTGGACAAGTGGGCCAAAGTATATGCCGCGAATTATACTTGCGGTTGCATACAAAAGCAGAACTTCTTGGTAGCTCCAGCCGCCTATAGATGTTATCTGACCAAATATTATGTGCAGGCCCAAAATTCCAATAGTAACGTTTATTACTTCGGCAATACAGTGCGAAATAAAACTTACCCTAAACATGGATTCTTTAATAAGCGCATTTTTTATAAATTGTAGGTAGAGTTTTGTGTATTTAATGAGCATTGTTTTTTGTTGTCTTTAATGCAGTCAAAGCGCTTTTTTCTCTCGTTAAGAGTAATCCCAAATCCCGCTTTGCGGGATTGGGATTACGTAAAGCACTCGGTTTAAGAAACCTCGTGTTAAACGCTTCGCTGTAAAGAAGTAGATTCTTGCCTCTTCGGCAGGTCCAGAATGACTTCTATTTGTATTTGCTAACCTCCAAAGGCTTCGTGGCGGCGGATGCCAAAATGCCAAATTATTTTTAGAATCACGTAAAAGGAAATTACCCAGAGTGCTTGAACAATAAGGCCGACACCTATTTGAAATAGATTTAACTTTCCTAAGTAAACGTCAATGGGAAAAGCGTAGAGGTATCGAAATGGTAATGCGTTGAGAATTTTTTGCCAGGATTCGGGGAAAGCGGAGAGAGGAAGAAGTGCACCCCCAACAAATTTTGAAATTGAGCCAATAAGATAGAATAGGCCGCTAATTTCTGTTGTCCAAAAACCGGAAAGACCGATAATAGTAGTGTAAAAACAGTTTAGAAAAAGAGTTAGAGGAATTATGAGGAGGAGTAGAAGTAGATGATGGGTAGAGGCTGGTCCTATCAGTAAGTTTCTGTATATAACGATTAGCAATAAAAAAACAGGTAAGCTTAGAATAAAATCAGCAAAAACTCTTTCGCCCCATGATTTAGTAATACGGTATTTTAAATAATGAAAGGGAAGAAGCAGGTAATTATTAATAGTGCCTTCGCCGATGTCGTGAGCGACTCTCCAATGAGTAGAAACACTAATTCTATCCAAAAGGAATGAAAGAAAACTGTAAGTAACTATTTCATAAAGGTTATAGGTGCTAATTTGTTGACCAGTTTTGTAGATAGATTGCCAAATTATAATTGTTGTTATCAGGCTGATTAAAGAAAGGAATAACCGAAACAATAGCTTGGAACGGGAAATAATATTTTGTTCAATTGCAGTTTTTATAATTGCTAGTTCTTTTTTCACTTAGGGAGATTTTAGCACAGCTCTGCATTCATGCTATCATTTGGTTAATGAAAATATGTTATGTTTTAAATTCAGGCGATCCGGGTGGGGTGGAGCAGCATGTTTTGGATCTTACTCGGGGGATGGTTGATCGTGGTCATGAGGTTTTTGTGGTTTGTCCTTGGGGCGATGTGGCTAAAAAGTATTTTGAAGCGGGGGCTAAGGTTCGTGTTGATAAGCCAGCACTTGATATTGACCCCTTTTATATTTTGCGCCTTGCGCACTTTCTCAAAAAAGTAAAACCTGATATTTTTCATGTGCATATGTTGAAGACGACTGGAAATGGGCTGATTGCTGCTTCTTTTTTGAAAGATTTGCCAAAGATTTGCCATATTCATACACCACTACCAGAGTGGCAAATTCCGTGGTGGAAGAAGAAGTTGGACATTTTATTTAACCGTATTGTTACTAATTTTTTAGCTGACGCTGTAATTGCTCTTACTGAGTCCAGAAAAAGAGTTAAAGTTGAGGGGGAAGGAATTAGCTCCGAGAAGATTAGGGTTATTCCTAATGGAGTAGACGTAGGGAATATCAAATTATCCTTCGACCAAGCTCAGGACGGGCAAATTTCAAATGATAAATCGAAACACCGGCAGAAACTAGGGATTTCGGAGGATGCGGTTTTGGTGGGGACGCTGTCTCGGTTGACTGTGGAAAAAGGTCTTGAGTATCTAACCGCAGCATTGTCTAAATTGTCTTCCGACCAAATACAAGATACTAAATACCAAATACTAATTGGTGGGTCGGGAAAGTTAAAAGAAAAACTTGAAAGACAAGTTAAGGATTTAAGTATTGATGACAAAATCAGGTTTCTCGGTTTTATTCCTGAGGACGAAAAGTGGGAATACTTAGACGCCTTGGATATTTTTGTTTTTCCTTCGATTGCTGAAGGTTTTGGCATTTCTTTAATTGAAGCTATGGCAGCTGGCTGTGCTTGTTTGGCGTCTGATTTAGAAGTTCTTTGGGAGGTGGGCGGGGGGGCGGTTGAGTTTTTTAAGGTTGGTGATCCCGGTGATCTAGCAGAAAAACTTGGTGATTTAATTAAGAACAAAGAAAGAAGGGAAAAATTAGGCCGTCGTGCTGGAAAGAGAGTAGAAAAAGAGTTTTCGCTGAAGAAGTTTTGGGATAATTACGAAGATCTTTATAAAGAGCTAAGTTAAACTTTTCTTGATATGAATAACAATGAGATAAGTAAATTACATGAATTGGAGAAATACTACTGGTGGCATGTGGGGCGTGCCTTTATTATTGAAACTTTTCTAGAAAAATTAGAGCTCCTACCTAATCCTGTAATTTTAGATGTCGGTTGTGGTACTGGCGAGACTACAAAAGCTCTAAGAAACTACGGAATAGTTTGGGGGGTTGATATTTCGGAAAAAGCTTTAGAGTTCTGCCGGAAGCAGGGGTTGCAAAACCTCAAGCAAAGTGGTGCCTGTGAACTTCCTTTTGATGACAGTTTTTTCGATGCTGTTTCCATGTTGGATATCTTAGAACATGTAGAAGAAGACGAGAAGGCGCTGCAGGAAGTTTATCGTGTGCTTAAAAGTAATGGCTATTTGCTTATAACAGTTCCTGCTTGGCAATTTTTATGGAGTGATCATGACGATGCTTTGGACCACAAGCGTCGATATGTACATGCGGAGTTACGCAGCAAGTTAGAAAGCGCCGGTTTTCAGGTTCAAGAGCTAAGTTATGCGATCATGTTTTTATCCATGCCAATAGTAATTTGGAGATTATTTCAAAATATTTTTGTTCAGAGTTCCTACCCCAAGACTTCTTATGTTATTCTTCCTTCTTGGTTAAATAGTTTTTTTATTTTCTTGCTTAAAATAGAAGCGAAGTTGTTAAAATATATTAACTTACCTTTTGGAGTTTCTTTGGTCTGTTTAGCTCGAAAGAAGTAGGGTGTTTGTGTTTACTTGTTTCGGATGCTAGATCTTAATTATTAATTTAAAATGAGAGTTTTATTTCAATCTCGTATAGATTTGTTTGATCGTCGTGGGGGAGATACTGTGCAAATGGAAAGAACTGCACAGGAGCTTGGTGATCTTGGCGTGGATGTGGATATTGATTGTTCGCCAAAAAAAGATTTATCAGCGTACGACCTGGTTCATTTATTTAATATTGATTGGCCAGCTAACGTATATTTGTGTGCAAAAAATGCAAGAGATCACAGTAAGCCTCTTGTTTTTTCTCCTATCCATCACCCTTTTGAGGAAATAGAGCGGTATGAGCGCGAGTATCGGTTCGGATTACGTAGAATTATTAACACGATTTTTAGAAAGCGTGAGCAGAGGGAGAAGTTTAAAGATTTTTGTCGCGCTTTAGCTGATCCCAAGAAAATACCCTCTACTATTATCGAGTTCAAAAGGGGAATTTTCAAAGAGCAGCAGGAGCTTTTGGAATTGGCTGATGCCGTTTTGGTGCAGACGGATGCGGAGGTGGATGATATTAGGGAGGATTTTGGTTGGTCGACCAAGGGTAAGATAATGGATTTATATACCGGCGGCGAAAGAAAAAAGCCAGGCTTTAAGAGGCAGTCCCAAAGCCTGGCTTTGGGGAATTCGCTACCGGCTCTCCTGACCGCACCGGTTTACAAGGTAGTTAACGGTGTTGATCGGCGATTTGCGGAGGCAAAGCCGGATTGGTTTAAGAAGAACTATGGTTGGGAGAATTTTGTGCTTTGTGTTGGCCGTATAGAACCTCGAAAAAATCAGTTGTCGGTAATTGAGTCCGTTTCGAATGTTAAATGGAAAATGGAAAATGTTAAATTGATCTTTCTTGGAAAGATATCTTGGAGGCATCCGGAATATGCGTTGCGCTTTAATAATATGGTTAGGAAATATGACTGGATCAGACACATTGAAAGAATTCCTTATGAAAAGATGGGGGCGGCTTATGCTGCTGCCAAGGTGCACGTTTCTGCAAGTTGGTTTGAAACTACTGGTTTGGTAAGCTTAGAAGCAGGGCTTGCTGGTTGTAATGTTGTGGCTACTGGAGAGAGAGCACGGGAATATCTGGGTGATTTTGCATTTTACTGTGATCCTGGTGATTTAGATTCTATTACTAAAGCGATATCTAAAGCAAGTGAAACCGCTGTTAATCCTGAATTTAAGCAGCATATTTTGAATAATTTTACTTGGGATAAAACTGCAGAGCAAACCTTAGCAGTTTACAAAACAATACTTAACAATTAACCTTAATCATTTTATCTAGCAGTTGGTGAATTTAATTTCTAATTGACCTAATTAACCTAATTTCTAATTAAGAATCAAATCCCAAATTTTGAAATAGGTATTGGTGATTGTTTAGGAATAATTAGAATAATTAGGAGTAATTAGTGTAATTTCTTATGGATCTTTATCTTCTTTTTGGCATTTTTATATTTCTTCTTGCCTTATTTCTAGGATTTCGTGACCCCAAAAAAGGCTTTTTGTTTTTGATTTTTCTGCTTCCTTTTAACCACAAAAAAACTCTTGGATTAGTGTCTTGGAATTTAACACCGCCTCGAGTTTTCTTGGTGGGCTTTGTTCTGGGCTTTTTTATTTATGTCTTACGCAATGAAAAAAACTGGAAACAATGGTTTAGAAGGTTTTGGAAAGATAAGTTTTTTGTCTTTCTTGTCTTCCTTTGGGTGGTGCGGGGTTTCTCTCTTTTTCGTTCAGCTAATATTGAAATGGGTTTGGGAATGTGGGGTTTTTCTACAGCTGTATTATTCTTTTATATAATTTTTCGATATTTGGTAATTAGATACGGTGGCAAGTTTTTAAAGCAAGCGAGTGATTTGTATCTAAAACTAGGATTAGTTATAGGTGCTTTTGGGGTTGTGCAGCTGATTCTTTATGTGACCCAAGAGGTAGTTTTTCTTGGATTGTGGCCAATTGAAGATGGACTGGCTCGGGTAGGAGCTACTTTTTGGGATATTAACCACTATGCTGCTTTTTCTGCAAGTGTTGCTCTCCTTTTCTTTGGGCGTTTTATTCTTTCTAGCAACCGGGAAGCTACACTTAATTTTCTAGCCTTTTTGTTTATGGTTTTG
This sequence comes from uncultured Candidatus Saccharibacteria bacterium, assembly GCA_964581885.1. Lineage (GTDB taxonomy): Bacteria > Patescibacteriota > WWE3 > JAUXAW01 > JAYEID01 > JAYEID01. Next base: position 13,008 of record CAZOPS010000004.1, read on the forward strand.
ATGGTGGGACTTACATCATCCCAGAGCGGTATGGTTTTTTTGCTAGTGGGATTTGTGGTAGTTAGCAGTATTCTTCTTTTTAGGAATTACAGAAAAAAGTATTCTTTTATCTTTGCTTTAGTATTGTTTCTTGTGCTTGCTTCGGGAATATACTTCTTTCGTCTTGGTCTTACTACTGATAGTAATTTGCGGCAGGTTTTAAAAATTAATTTTACGCTGCGCGACGATTCCGTTGCTTCACATTATCATTTAGCTCAAGGAGCCTTAGAAATTTTTAAGGAAAAACTCTTGCTAGGTTGTGGTTATGGCAGTTTTAATGAATGCTTTCGTAACACGCCTATTATCGATACTTACTTAGAAAGAGATCCAGTTGGTGAGGCTAGAATACCTCCGCACAGTATTTGGTTTGGTGCTCTAGCTGAGACGGGGGCTTTAGGTTTCTTTGCTCTCTTAGGTTTGTTTGCTGTACTTTTTCAACGGTGTTTTAAAAACATTTTTAAGTCTCAAAATAATTCTCAGTTTGTACAAAATTCTATCTATTTAGGTATTTTATTGGGCGTTAGTTCTGCAGGTTTGGTGTATTCATATAACCTGTTGTTTTTCTGGTTTCTGTTATTCCTAGTTCAAGAAGAATCTCTTGGGGATGCTTTATCTTTAGCTAAAGTTGATTTTTGGCCCAGGTTTAAGAACTGGCTTGTTTATAATAAAGAGATATTAATTTTGACCTTTTTAGTATTGTTCTCAGGCACTTTTATGTTCTGGTTTTTGTGGAGAAATGCCCTTATTCCTTGGGACGAAGCTATTTATGCGGGCGTTTCTCGCGAACTGGTTGAGGGCGGTGATATTTGGACTTTATATTGGAATCGAGAGCCTTTTTTTGAAAAACCACCTTTGTTTTTCTGGTTACAAGCAATATCCTTCGTGTACTTTGACTTCAAACCTTTTGCAGCCCGGTTGCCAGTAGCACTTTTTGGGATCTTGGGTGTGGTTATGACTTACATTTTTGGAAAAAAGCTGTTCTCAAAGAGAGTAGGCTTATTTGGGAGTTTGTTTTTGGCAACCACAATTCATTGGGTTGCCTGGTCTCGAACAGCAATGCTGGATGTTCCTGCAGCAGTTTTGATTTTGTGTTCACTTTATTTTTTCTGGGAGAGTTACGTTAGGGCGGCCGATTCCCCAAAGCCCGGCTTTGGGACCGGTCTTAAAGCCGGGCTTTTATCCTCGGCCGCCTTGTTTGGGGTGTTTTTAGGGTTAACTTTTATGATGAAAGGACCAGTGGCGGTTGTACCGGCTGCAGTTGCTGTAATATTTTTAGCTGTAAATGGTCTTTTTCGCTTGGTTTTAGAAAGATTGCGACAACCGCAAATTTCTAATGACGAATTTCTAATTTCTAATTGGGGAATTGGGAATTGGTTTTTGATTAGAATAATTAGGTCAATTAGATTAATTAGGTCAATTTTTATTCCCTTTCTACTTACTACTGTTTCCTTTCTGCTAGTTACAGTCCCGTGGCATTGGTTAATGATTGCTCGGCACGGAGAATCTTTTGTGGAGGAATATTTTGGCTATCATATTTTGAAGCGAGCGTCAGAAAGTATTGAGATGCACGGCCGCCCTTTTTGGTGGTTTAATATTGTGATTAGACACTGGGCTCGTCACTGGTATGTGGTGGGTTTGGTTGCACTTGCTGCTCTGGTTTCAAGTCTAGTCTTTTACTTCTTGAAGCGGTGGGGGGAGAGGGAAATTAGTCCCTCGCAGAAATCGGGACTGAAATTGAGAAATCTAGTCGCTTCGCTCCTTGAAATTGAAGATGAAAACTACGAGGCGGAGCTTTTCTTGCTGTTGTGGTTACTGCTGACATTTTTTATCTTTAGTGCTTCGGAGTCAAAGATACAGTGGTACATAATACCTATTTATCCGCCGCTGGCTTTATTATGTGGGTGGTTTGTTGATAGGCTGTGTTATTTACTGGAAATAAGCTTCAGGAATTTTAAATTTAGAGTTTTAAATTTTAAATTAAAAGACTCTTTTATTGGTAATTTGTCCGCCGGTTGGCGGATTGTAATTTCCGGCGCCAGGGTTAGGTATACAGTACTGGCAACTGTGGGTATCTTGGTTGTTGGTGTTAGCGGGTTGTTGTACTGGCACCGGATGTGGTTTCCGGAAAATCTTAATAGGCAAGTTGCGGAGCTTTCCGACCATGTGTGGAGAATTCCTGGAGAAGAGAAGAAATTTTATGTTGCGGATGCTCCTCCACCTCTTCCCATTTTTTATTCCGGTCTTAAGGTTACAACTGTTGCCAAGGATGGGGTTTCCAAGGCGTTGGATAAGAAGCATGTTGCTGTACTTTCCAAGAAGAGTACATATCGGCAAGTTTTGGAGGATGTTAGGGAGAGCGGCCGGCCATTACCTTTAGTTTTTAAGGAAACGGAGGATTATATACTTTATGGCTATTAAAGTTGGAATTGATGCCCGTTTTTGGGGTCATGCTGGCCCTGGGCGTTATGTGAAAAATTTAGTACAAGCTCTGGAGCAGGAGGATCAAGAAAATAAGTATGTGGTTTTTTTAAATTCAGCAGAAGCGGAAAAGTATGTGCCCTCTAATAGCAATTTTTGTAAGGTTGTAGTTAACGCACCATGGTATTCTTTTTGGGAACAAATCAAGCTCCCGTTTTTATTTGCAAGGGAAAATTTAGATCTTCTTCACATACCCCATTTCAATATCCCTATTTTCTATCCCGGCAAGATAGCAGTTACTATTCACGATTTAACTATTCATCGCTTTTCTACAGCGCGGGCAACAACTCGTTGGCGTCCTTTTAATCTTGTGAAGAGAGTTGTTTATAAGTTTGTTTTTATGATTGCGCTTAAGCGGGCTAACATTATTTTTGTGCCTACTAACTTTGTTAAAGATGACCTGCTTTCCGAATATTCTTGGCTGAAAGAAGAAAAAATTATTGTTACTTATGAGGGTGTTGGAGATGCTTTTAGATTAGTTAGCAGTAGTGCTAAGAATGTTCAAAACTCAAATAGAGTGTTATCAAAGTATGGTGTAGATAAGCCTTATTTACTTTATGTTGGGTCTATGTATCCACATAAGAATTTAGAGCGTCTAGTGCGTGCATTTTCTTTGGTTGCAGAAGAGTACAATGACCTAAGCTTGGTTCTGGTAGGTAAAAAAGATTATTTTCAAGAAAGAATAAAAGAGGAAATAGAAGATAATAAATATGGAATAGTGGATAAGGATAGGATTGTCTTTCCAGCGTTTGAGGTTGAAAGCGGTTATGTTCCGGATGAAGACTTGGCAGCTTTTTATAAAAATGCCCTAGCCTTTGTGTTTCCCTCTCTTTCCGAGGGGTTTGGCTTACCCCCTTTGGAAGCAATGCAGTTTGGAGTTCCAGTGGTGGCATCTAATGCAACTTGTATTCCTGAAGTGTGTGGTGATGCAGCACTTTATTTTGATCCTCGTGATAGAGATGATGTTGTATCGAAGTTAAGAGCGGTAGTAAAGAATAGTGGATTGAGAAAGAATTTAGTTCAGAAAGGCAGTGAAAACTTGGAAAAATTCTCCTGGCGGAAAACGGCCAAGAAAACTCTGGCTGGTTATAGGGATGCGATATGCCTGTGATCTAGTTCTTTTGGTATACTAAACAAGAGTAGCAAATAATGCGGGTAGATGACTGAAGCAGATGTGAGAGAAATAGGAATTGCTAAAGTTTCTTTTTTGTAGTGGCCAGGAAAGATTCTTATGAAAGTTGCTCTAGTTCACGATGACTTAATACAACACGGAGGTGCCGAACGCGTTTTTGAAGCTTTAATAAATATTTTTCCAAAGCCAGATATTTATACTAGTATGGCAACGCAGCACTATTTGGAAAAGTATAAGGAGTATGACCTACGTACATCTTTTATGCAGCACCTTCCTTTTAAAAAGAGGTTGTTTCGGACTTATTTTCCTCTATATCCTCTTGCTTTTGAAACTTTTGACTTTTCTCAATATGATTTAGTTATATCGTCATCTTCCCGCTTTGCTCATTCCATAGTTACTCGCCCTGAGACAACTCATGTATGTTATATGCACAGCCCGGGCCGCCAGTTCTGGGAGCAAGATATTTATTTTCAAGAGTACCCGCGTTTGGGTAAGGTTTTGACACCGCTTTTGTCGTGGTTTAGATGTTGGGACTTTTCTGTTGCTCACAGAGTAGATTATTTCATTGCTAATTCCAAGAGTACACAAGACCGGATTGATAAATACTATAGTCGAAAATCAAAAATAATCCATCCTTTTGTGGACTTGGATAGATTCAGTTTAGGATGGCATGGCAACAAGGAGATAAAGGAACAGTGGGCGCAGTTTTGTGCGGATAAGGGTATAGCGGATTGCCCGCCCGGCTTTTTCTTAATTGTTTCGCGTCTTGCTGCTTGGAAACGCATTGATATTGCAGTAAAAGCATGCAATAAGTTGAAGCAGCCGTTGGTTATTGTGGGAGAAGGCCCTGACCAAAAAAGGCTTAGGAAGATAGCGGGACCTACTGTGCGTGTGTTGGGTCGACTTTCAGATAAGGATGTGTTAAATTGTTTTCAAGCTTGCAAAGCTCTTATTTTTCCTCAACGCGAGGATTTTGGGATAACTCCGTTGGAGGCGATGGCTTGTGGGAAGCCTGTATTAGCGTATAAGACTGGTGGTGCTTTGGAAACTATTCTTCCGGGTGAAACGGGAGAATTTTTTTACCCCCAAACTGTGCGAGCCTTGGCTGACGCAATTTCACATTTTGATGCGCGAAGATTTAGACCGCAAGTTTGCCGGGAACAGGCAGCTAAGTTTGGCCGGGAAAGCTTTGAGGATAAATTTAAGGATTTTATTGCGCGAATAATGAGCTCCGGCAATTAGTTGTAGACTTTTAAGATGTTTTATACAGTTGCAAAAAGAATTTTGGATATAATTATTGCTACTTTGGCACTTATTGTTGGCTTTCCACTTTTTCTTTTAGTTTCTTTAGCTATTTGGTTAGAAGATCACGGGTCTATTATTTATTCGCAAGTGCGGGTTGGAAAAGATAGAGCCCCCTTCCGTATTTATAAGTTTCGCTCAATGGTCGAAGATGCAGATGAAATTCTCTTTTCTAATCCTAAGTTATATGAGAAAATGCGGAGTGGCTCACATAAGGTGGAGAACGACCCCCGAGTTACTAGGGTGGGGAGGTTTATTAGAAAATATAGTATTGATGAGTTTCCGCAATTTTTAAATGTTTTAAAAGGGGAGATGGGTTTTGTTGGTCCCCGCGCTTACCGGCCTGATGAGCTAAAAAAGTGTGAAAGTGAGTGGCCTGAGCGTAAGAAACAATTAGAGCATATTCTTAGAGTTAAACCGGGTATAACTGGGTTGTGGCAAGTGAGCGGTCGTTCAAATTTAAGTTTTGAGGAGCGGCTAGATTTAGAAGAACGTTATGCGTTGAGTCATTCACTGCTTTTGGATCTTTTTATTATACTTAAAACACCTATTGCTGTTATTAAAGCTGAAGGTGCTGTTTAATTTAGATGATTAAAGATTTATCGCAAGTTAGAAAACGGAAAGTAAGAAGACGGGAGCAGGGCAGACTTGTTCTTAAAAAGTCTCTCCTTGGTTTGTTTGGGGTACTTCTTGTGCTTGGTTTGATATTTTTCCAGTTTGTATTCGTTCCGGCTAAAGAGGTTCTTTCTTCAGTTAGAAAGGTTCAGGCACACCAAAAGCCTCTTAAAGATGCTTTTCTTTTGCAAGATCTTGTTAGGGCCAGGGAAGAATTAGATTCAGTGGAGCAAGATTTGGTCGAGGTTGACGAAAAGGCGCGTCGGTTATCCTGGCTTCGGTTTGTGCCTATTGCTCGCGGGTACTACCTAGACGGGCAGCGGGTAATTAAGTCTTCCTACCATGCTTTATCGGCGGGAAGGGAGCTCATGGATGCAATTGAACCTGTGGCTGGAAGTTTGGGGTTAAAGACTGCAAGGGATCAGGAAGTAGTAGAGATGAGCATGGAAGACCGGATGTCTAGTACTATCAGAGTATTGCCAACCTTGGCAGATAATTTGGAGGAGTTGAGGCCAGAGTTAGTGGCTATTCAGGAAGAAATGTCTGGAATAAGCGTTTCTCGCTATCCTAGATTTTTACATATTGAGGGTCAAAGCGTTCGAGAGTTAGTTGAATCTGCGAAATTGTATTCTGAGGAATTTGATTCTACACTTCCTAGAGTCCAGAAAACAATGAGAATACTTCCTGCTGTTTTCGGATTTCATACTCCTAAAAGGTACGCTGTTCTTTTCCAAAATGATAAAGAATTAAGGCCAACGGGAGGTTTTTGGACCGCCTATGCCTTAGTTAGTATGAATGAGGGTAAGATGACAAATCTTCGTTCTGGTGACATGTATTTTGTTGATTACCGGATTGATAATAAAGAGCCTGCTCCGGCTGTCTACCAGCGTTTTTTAAAGGTGGATCATTGGTTTATTCGGGATTCAAATCTTTCTCCAGATTTTAAAGTTGCGTCGCAGAAGTTTCTTAATTTATGGTCTCAAGCTCAAGCGGGTGTTTCAGAGCAGGCTCGGAATATAAACCAAATAGAAGGACCCTTGCCAAATGTAGATGGTGTAATTGCATTAGACACAGAACTGGTAGCAGGTCTTCTTGGTGTTTTGGGAGACGTAACGGTAGATGGGGAAACCTACACCAGTGATAATGTGGTTTTGGAGCTAGAAAAGGAGGCAAATATTGAAAAAAAGGAGCGAGAAGGTAGAAAAGCTTTAATTGGGCAACTAATGGATGCTATGTTTGACAAAGCATTCAATGCGCCCAAAAACGCGTGGGATGATGTGGTGGTTTCTATTATTAAGCAAGCTAACCAGAAGCATTTGTTGATGTACTTTAAAGACTCAGAATCACAGGAATGGGTAGAGACTATGAACTGGGCGGGTCGGATTAGAGATTATGACGGAGACTATCTTCAAGTTAACGAGGCTAACCTTGGCGGTGCAAAGGCTAATCTTTATGTAACGCGTGAAGTAACCCAAAAAGTGGAGAAAAAGGATGGGAGATGGTATAAAACCGTGACAATTGATTTTGAAAATCCCGAGCCTGCTGATGGCTGGTTAAACGCCCCCTACCAGTCGTATATCCGGTTGTTGGTTCCGGAAGGTTCTGAACTAGTTTCTATTGAGGGAGGAAAAGAAGCTGTACCGCAAGAATCCTTTTTTGATGAGGAGACTGGAAAACAAGTTTTAGCTGCTTTTAATGTGACTGACCCTTTGGGCTCCTCACAGCTAATTTTTAAGTACTATTTGCCAGGGGGCTTCTTGGAAAAAGAAAACTATCGAATACTTATTCAGAAGCAGCCAGGGAAAGATTCCCCGGATTATAAAATAACTGTTGGTGGGAAAACAGAGAAATTTTCCTTGGTTGAGGATAAAGAATTGGAATTTTGAGCAGTTTTGGGGTTGGGTTGCTCCTGGCTGGAAATTTTTTCTTAAATACTGTATAATATTTTTGCTCCAGGCTGTTTATTCTACATTTACTGCCGTATTTACTGCCGTGCTAATTTATGCCTACCTATCGTGCAGAAGGACTAGTAATTAAGAGGACTAGTTACTCTGAGGCTGATCAAATTTTGACAGTTTTTACTAAAAATAGAGGGAAGGTGTCAGCTATTGCCAAAGGGTCTCGCAAGTTAACTTCAAGAAAAGGTGGTCATCTCGAACTTCTTAATCATTCAATTTTCTCAATTGCAGAAGGAAAAAGTTTAGATGTTATCGCTGAGGTTGAGACTGTCGAACCGTTTTCTAATATAAAATCAAATTTAGAAAAAGCTAGTTTTGGCCATTATTTGGCGGAGTTTATAAATGAGTTTCTGCCTGATGGATTGAAGAGTTATTCCTTTTTTCGGTTGTGTTTGATGGCTTTGGGTTTTTTAAATGATGCTGAGGAGAAAAGCTCGCAGGTGCTTGTTCATTCTTTCGAATTGAAGGCTTTGGCAGAGTTAGGATTTGCTCCTGAAATAAGGAAATGTGTTCTTTGCCAGCACCCGCTGACGTGGGGAGAAAAGAATTCTTTTTCTCCAAAGTATGGCGGCGTTGTTTGTTCTCGTTGTAGTAACGGCGAAGGTTTTTGCTTGGACGAAGACCTTGCCGAGTTGTTGCGTGAGGTTGCTTGTTTGCCTTGGAAAAAAGTGGATCGGATAAAAGTTCAGGAAAGACCCTTGGACCAGTTGGGGCTTATTACGCGTTCCTATATTGAGTATGTGCTGGAGAAGCGTTTAAAGTCTCCGAGCCTTCTGGAAAAAATTCGAAATGGACATTTTGATCCACATAAGGCCGAGGGTTGACTTTCGCTGGAGCTCATGCTAGGTTCGGTTTAGTTAAATAGTGGTAGTGAAAGGGAGTAGTAGGGAACAGTCTTTTTGAACAGAGATTTGTTAGATGCTGAAAATACAGACAAGTGAGAGTTCATGAAGGCGCTTCTGAACCACGACCCAATGGTGATGTTCTGGGTTTGGACCGGGAAAATTGGGGGTGGAACCGTTCGATAGTTGTCCCCAAAGGCTGGGGACTTTATTATTTATTAAGTACCAATGTCAGAGTCTAAATTAATGGAAAAAATCATAGCGCTTTGCAAGCGGCGCGGTTTTGTTTATCCTGGTTCGGAAATATATGGGGGGCTGGCTAATAGTTATTGTTATGGTCCTTTGGGGGTTGAGCTTGTGAGAAACATAAAGAATCATTGGTGGAAAACTTTTGTTCACCAACGCCCAGAAGTGTTTGGTATTAGTTCTAGTATTATAATGCATCCCAAGGTCTGGGAGGCTTCAGGACATATTACGAGCTTTAATGATGCTTTGGTAGAGTGCTTGGAGTGCCACAGTCGGTTCCGGGCCGACCATTTAGTTGAAGAAGAGTTGGATCTAAAAGTAGAGGGGAAGTCACCCGCGGAGTTAGAAGAGTTAATGCATGAGGTTGATATTACTTGTCCTTCTTGCGGAGGGAGGGAATTTACTCCTCCGCGGAAGTTTAATCTGTTGTTTGAGACAAAGTTGGGAAGTGTGCAGGATGAATCTTCCACTGTTTATTTACGCGGTGAAACAGCACAAGGGATGTTTGTAGCATATAAAAATGTTTTGGATTCTGTGCATCCTAATCTCCCTTTTGGAATAGCCCAGATTGGAAAAGCTTTTCGTAACGAAATTACTTTGGGCAATTTTATTTTTAGAACATTTGAATTTGAACAGATGGAAATTGAGTATTTTGTCCGGCAGGAGGACTGGGAAGTCTGTTTTGAACAATGGCAAGAGTTGATGTGGAATTGGCTTGTTAATCTAGGAGTTTCGAAAGATAAGCTTCGTTGGAGAAGGCATACTGCAGATGAGCTTTCACATTATTCGGAAAGAACTGAGGATGTGGAGTATGAATTTCCTTTTGGTGGTTTCAAAGAGCTTTATGGTTTAGCCTACCGGACCGATTATGATCTCAAGCAGCACAAAAAATATTCTGGTGTTGATTTGCGCTACCAACACCAGCAAACCGGTGAGAAGTTTTTTCCTCATGTGGTAGAGCCTACTTTTGGAGTTGGGCGAACTCTTTTGGTTCTCCTTTTAGAAGCTTATAGGGAGGATGGTGATAGAAAAGTTCTTTCACTAGATCCTAAGATTGCGCCCTACCAGGTTGCTGTCTTTCCTCTGGTTTCTAACAAAGAGGATATTGTAGGTAAGGCTCGCGATGTTTTTGCAATGCTAAGTTCCCACTATCATGTAGCTTGGGATGATCGCGGGAATATTGGGAAGCGTTACTATTCGCAGGATGAAATCGGAACGCCTTGGTGTGTAACTATCGATTATGATACTTTGGATGATGACAGTGTGACTATTCGTGATCGTGATACTACAAAGCAGGTTCGAGTTAAGATTAGTAGCCTTAAAAATTGGTTTTCTGAACAGTTATCGACTGCAAAGTAGCTTTTAGTGAGCAACTCCTTACTTTTTGTTCTGATCGGTTAAATTCTAAAATCAGCCGCGGTTTTTTGTTGTTTAGGTCTAAAATAAGTAATTGCAGTTGGGGCTAGGAACACAGTGTTTTTAGTTAGTGTAATATGGGTATATTTTCAAACCTTGCGGAAAAAGGTCTAGAATCCTTCTTTTCTACTATTGGGTTTCGTGAGTCATTAATTGATGATGATAGTGCAGTATTGCCTTATATTGAAGCTACTTTGCAAGATACTCCATTTTCTGATCTTGAATTAGGTGCCAAGGTTCCAGGAAGATACTATGAACATGCAGTCCGATTCTTGGGTGATAACCATATTGTTAAATTTGTAAGGCCAGGGCCAGCGGAAATAATGAAAAAATGGTTGGACAGGTTGTATGAGCAGAAGCTTATTTTGGAACGCTATCTGTCGCAAAATCTCCCTTCCTTTAGTTACTTTTATGTGCCTGTAAGGGTTGATCAAGCTGGAGATAGGGAGATTAGACAGACTTTTAACCAGTCTGGCTGTGAGCTGGCTACTTATGCTTTAGTAATGCAGCGTGTGGATGGACAGCCCCTTTATGAATTGTCTGATAAGGAGATTTTTTCTAGTAAGGTAGTGGTAAAAAATCTAATTCGCTTTTTGGATAGAAATAGAGAAATGCGCAAGAAGCAAGGTCTTTTTGCAGATCTGGTTGGTGGGGAGGGTTTGCACATTTTAGATCCCCGTTATACAGGTAATATTTATGTGACAGATCAAGGTGGTGTGGATCTGGTGGATACGGTGCTAATTCCTTCAAAGTATTTACCGGATAGTATGCCTTCTAAGTATAGGTTTGCTAAGCTTTACCATTTTTGTTATCGAACTCTTGTTTTGCCCCGGGAAAATCGATTTTATACCCACCTCAAAAAAGCTTTAGCTAGTAACTAGCAATTCCGCGTGCAGCTTTCCGTATACTGCCCTCCGCGCTACGCTATGGATCCACGCTGATTTATAGCCGATTCTCGCTGATATGATTTCTTCTTATTTATTATCCCTTATTTTCTATTTCTTATCTCCTATCTCTCTTATTTTCACGCTTCTGATCACAAATTTCTCTTGTTTTGAGTCCCTGCCTGCCGGCAGGCAGGCCTGCCCGCCTTCTTATTCGCATTAATTTGCTATACCAATTCGCATCAATTCGCTATATCAATTCGCATCAATTCGCTATACCAATTCGCATCAATTCGCTATATCAATTCGCATTAATTAGCTATCTAGTTAAAGTACTTGACACCCTAATTAAATTTAAGATAGAGTGGTGACACGTGGTGATTAGTGGTGATTTTTCAAGTATGGTTTTTGATTTGACCACATTGTCATCTGTTGCTAACGTTCGCTAAGTATTTGAGACCTAATAGCCAACAGCAGAAGAAGTTTAACTATGCTAATTGGAGAGCACATTTATAAGTTGGGAAAAAAGGGTCGTGTTGCTTTGCCCAAAGCATTTCGCAAGGAGCTTGGTCAAGAAATTATTGTGACCCGTGGGTATGAGGGCTGTCTAATTGTAGTGTCTCCGTCTCAGTGGGAAGAGCTTTTAAACGAGGCAGCTACTGGCCCTTTCGTTTCTGAATCAGTGCGAGACACGTCAAGATTTCTTTTGGGGGGCGCAGCCGAGGTTGAGTTAGATAATCAGGGAAGGTTTGTAGTACCGCCTTCCTTACGTTCATATGCGGAGCTTGGTAAGGAGGTGTGCTTTTTGGGGCTTGGTCGTTGGGTTGAAATTTGGGATAAGGAAAGGTGGCAAGAACGTCGCGGCTATCTTGCTAAAGAGGCAGGAAGCATCGCAGAAAAACTAGCAAATCTAGAAGTCTAAAATTCTGTTCCGTCCTGGCGGTAAACGGAGAGCGGTAAGCTGATAGCTGATGAATTTTCACATACCAGTACTTTTAAAAGAATCTCTTGAATTTTTAAATGTTAGAGAAGGAGAAAAATATATTGATGCAACTGTTGGTGGTGGGGGTCATACAGCTGCGATCTTGGAACAAGGAGGTTTGGTTTTAGGAATAGATATTGATCCGGAAGCATTGCGGTATGCTCGGAAAACTTTGAGTGCAAAGTTTCCAGACGCTGAGGCTCAGTATTCTTTTGTAAAGGGTAATTTCAGGAATATTGACAAGATAGTTAAGAAGCACGGTTTCAAAGAGGTAGCAGGAATTATTTTTGATTTGGGAATGTCTTCCTGGCAGATAGATAAATCGGATCGAGGATTTAGTTTTCTGCGAGAGTCTAATTTAGATATGCGCATGGACCCTTCTTTGTCTGTTAAGGCTGAGGATCTGTTGGCTGGATTAACTGTAAGTGAGTTGGAAAAACTTTTTTCAAAATATGCACAGGAACGGGATGCGAAAAAGTTTGCGAGTGCTATTGTTCGCGCCCGCGAGACAAGAAAAATAAGAACTACGAGAGAATTTTCAGGATTACTGGCATGGGTAGAACAAGGAGGATCAAAGAGTTTTTGGGAGTGGTATGAGCGTGAATTTGAAAACAAACCTAATAAATTTGGGAGTTACGATCGAAGGGCCCGTTTTTTTCAAGCGTTACGGATTGCGGTAAACGACGAAATTAACAGTCTTAAAGAAGCACTGCCCCGGGCCCTTCGAATTTTAAAATCTTCTGGGCGGTTGGTAATTATAACCTTTCATTCACTGGAAAGGGAAGTGGTTGAAAACTTTTACAAAAAGCATGAACCTTCTTTGCTAAATCTGACTCCGCGGGGTCAAAAGCCCAGTGCGGAAGAGATTGAAATGAATCCGAGAGCGAGAAGTGCTGTGGTGTTTGCCTATGAAAAAAATTAAATTTAAAGTACCAAAAATAGGATTACTTACATTTAAAAACCTGCTAATTTTTGTGGCAGTAGTGCTCGGCATTACTCAGATCTTTCTTTCTTGTAGCTTGTCCACTTATGGTGAGGAAATTGAGACTCTTTCTCGACAGCAAACTGAACTCCGCCGCGAAAATCAGAATTTGGAAAATAAACTGGCTAACCTTTCTTCTCTTTCCTATATTCGCCAGCAAGCCGAGGACGAATTGGGAATGCATCAGCCAGACGTGGAAGTTTTCCCCTCACGTCGGCTAGCTCAGGGAAATTCTCAATAAAATTAAGCTTTTAGATTTTAGTAGCTAGGTAGTCAACAGTATATTTAAGTTAGTATGTCTTTACGTAAAAACAGGCGATTAAACTTTTTGTTAGGGTTATTGCTTGTGGCTTTGGCTGCTGTTTCTGTGCGTCTTTTCCAGATACAGGTTTTACGACACGGAAAATACGGAGCTTTAGCAGAAACCCAACACGGAATATCTTATACACTTCCAGCACCACGAGGTAAGATTTATGCGCAAGACGGTTTCCCTCTTGTTTCTAACCAACCAGCGTATTTACTTTACGCTGAACCTTCTCAGATTGATTTTTCAAAAATAAGTCGGGGAGAAATATCTCGTCGCATTTTAGAAGCTCTGGATGAAGACTCGTGTCCTGCTGTCAATTTTCGTTATGAGGCTGGGTTGGATTCTTACCAAAGATATCATGCTTGTAAGCAATATCTTACGGAAAGATTAGGATACTCGCGTCAGTGGATACCGCTTGCGAGAGAGCTAACTGCAGAACAGAAAGAACGGCTGGATAAGTTGGGAATTAAAGGATTGGGTTTTGAAGAAACTCCAGTTAGGTATTACCCCGAAGGGCGGTTGGCTGCCCACCTTTTGGGTATTGTTGGTTCTGATGAAGATGGTAACCCTTGTGGTTACTACGGGTTGGAGGGCTTTTTCGATGGTGACTTGCGCGGTCAGGATGGTTTAGTTTTAGAAGAGAGGAGCGCTTTGGGAGAACCTATTTTGGTAGGCAATTATATGAAACGTCCGTCAAAAGAGGGCCGGGATTTAATTTTAACTTTGGATCGGGCAGTACAGTTTACGGTGGAAGAGATTTTAGAAGAGGGAGTGGAAGAGTTTGGTGCTGAGAGTGGTACAGTTATAATTTTGGATCCCGAAACAGGGGGTATTATTGCCATGGCTAATTATCCCTCATTTTATCCAGAGAAGCCGGTTGAAAGATTTGAGAAGAGAGAGGAAACTGCTGAAGATGAGGAAAAGGAGAAGGAGGACCAAGAAAATGAAGAGCAGGAGGGTGAAGATGAAAAAAAACCGCAGAGCGAATTTTCTGAGAAAGATTATGAAGATATTCCGCAAAACTTAGCAATCTCATCTTCTTATGAGCCCGGGTCGGTAATGAAAGCATTGACCATGGCTGCGGCTATAGAGGAAGGAAAGGTAACTCCTCAAACTACGTTTTTCAGCCAACCCTTGGAAGTTGGAGACCACACTATAAAGACTTGGGATGGCAAGTATTATGGGGAAGAAACTATGGTTGAGGTTCTGGAGCGTTCTGATAATACTGGTGCTGCCTGGCTTGCTTTAGAAAAGTTAGGAAAAAGGACATTGCGCTCTTATTTTTTGGATTTTGGTTTGGGGCAAAAGTTAGGGATTGATTTGGAAGGTGAGTCAGCTGGTATTTTGCGCCCTTCTTCTGAATGGCGACCTGTTGATTTGGCGAGTGCGTCTTTTGGACAGGGTTTATCCGTTACGCCACTTCAGATGGCCTCTGCTTTTACTGTGTTTGCAAATGACGGAGTGTTGATGAAACCTCGTGTCGTTTCAAAAATTCGTGAGGGTGAGAAGGAAATTTTGATTACACCGGAACGGGTTAGAAGAGTTATTTCTTCCCACACTGCAAATGTTATGACAGGTATGCTTACTAAGGCAGCAATGCATGGTGAGGCCAGTTTCTTTGTTCTCCAAGACTGGGAGGTAGCAGGTAAGACTGGTACTGCTCAGATTCCAATTGGTGGCCGCTACGACCCACACCGAACCAATGCAACTTTTGTTGGTTTTTTGCCACAGTCGAGAAAGTTTGTTATGCTAGTAAAGCTCGAGAAGCCCTCTACCAGTATATATGCTGCGGAGACAGCAGTACCATTGTGGATGGAGATTGCTAAGGAACTTATTCGATACTACGGTATAGCACCAGATAGGTGATAGAGTTTTGAATTTTAAATTCCTGCCTTGCCGGCAGGCAGGTTAAATTTTGAATCAGATTAGATTTTAGTTTGGATCTTGCTAGTTGTAGATTTATCAACAGGGCAAAAGCTTTATTGTTTATGGTTTAAAAGTTGTCATTTGTAACTTCTAAGTTATGTCTTATTTTCATATTCAAGGAGGCAAACCTTTAAAAGGAAAAGTAACTATTTCCGGTTCGAAGAATGCGGCAATTAAGATGATTGGTGCATCTCTTCTTACTTCGGAACCAATTGTTCTTTCTAATGTGCCGGAGATAGAGGATGTTTTGGTTGATTTGGAGGTAATTAAGAGTTTGGGTGTTTCTGTTGAAAAAGCACGTGGTGGTTTAAAGCTTTGTGCAGCAAACTTGGGTAAAAGTAAAATCCCCCGAAATTTAAGCGGTAAAACGCGAGCGGCAATTATAACTTTAGGGCCTCTTTTAGCGCGTAAAGGAAAGGTAGCTCTGTTTGGGGTTGGGGGTTGTAATATTGGAGACCGACCAATTGATAGGCATTTGCGCGCATTGGAAGAGCTGGGGGTTGAAGTAACTTGTGAGGGTTCAGCAGTTTATGCTCGAGTGGATAGGTTAAGAGGTGGCACTATTAGGTTTGGGAAAAATACGGTGATGGGTACAGAAACAGCTATTTTGGCTTCGGTCTTGGCTGAGGGTGAGACCAGGATATACGGTGCTGCTCTGGAGCCGGAAGTGGATGATTTAATTGCGCTTCTCGAGAAGATGGGAGCAAAGATAGCAAGAAAAGAGGAGGAACCGCGCCAAATATTTATAGAGGGTGTGGAAGATCTTGGTGGAGCAAAACATAGTGTGCTACCGGATAGAAATGAGGCAGTGACCTATGCAGTAGCTGCAGCTGCAACCCGGGGTGATGTGACTCTCAAGAATGTGCGCACTGAGGATATGACTGCTTTCTTGCGAAAGTTGGGAGATGCTAAAGTTCCTTATGAGGTTAAGGGACAATCTCTTCGCGTTTGGGCAGAGCCTTCAGATTCTTTTACGCCTGCTGATATAGAAACTGCCCCCCATCCCGGATTTATGACTGATTGGCAACAACCTTTTTCAGTTATTTTAACCCAAGCTAAGGGTGAGAGCACTATTCACGAAACAATTTTTTATAATCGCTTGGATTATTTGTCGGAGCTGGAGAAGATGGGTGCAGAAGTTGAAGTGACTACTCCCAGTGAGGCGGGGATGGTATTTGATCCAGATCGTTATGGCTTTGATTGGGAGCAAGATAAAGAACCGCAGGTCATAGCTAAAATACGTGGG
Source organism: uncultured Candidatus Saccharibacteria bacterium (assembly GCA_964581885.1). Lineage (GTDB taxonomy): Bacteria > Patescibacteriota > WWE3 > JAUXAW01 > JAYEID01 > JAYEID01. The sequence continues at coordinate 29,363 of CAZOPS010000004.1, forward strand.
CCGGCGCAGTTGCGCGGAGCAGAAGTTGTAATTCCAGATCTGAGGGCGGGTGCCACGTTGGTAATAGCTGCTTTGGTAGCGGAAGGAGAAAGTAAGATCTATGGAATTGAGCATATTGATCGGGGATATGAAAACTTCGGGGAAAAGTTAAGTCAGCTCGGTGCTGATGTGGGAAGAGTTGAATCTTGACACGGGGGTTAAGTTGCCTGGTATTTTATCTTTTTTCTTAGCTTCTTCATACATCTGTGGACTATGGTTCCCACATTGGTTTCGCTCAGGCCCATCATTTCTGCGATATCCTTGTTCCTGCGACCTTCAAAAAACTTTAGATAAACTATCTCCTGTTCTCTGTCAGGCAACTTGCTGATTAGGTTTTGGAGTAATTGCGCTCTTTCCTCTTTGATATAAGATGTAGCGGGCTGTTCTTCTTTTGAGACGGGAGGTGCGATGTTTTCAAGACTGGCATTTTCTCTTTTTTCCTGTTCCCGAAAGTAATCAATAAGAACGTTTCGGGCAATCTTGTATAACCACGCCGAGAGGGAAACGCCTTGCCATTGAAAAGAGTCTAAGCCTCTTAATGCTTTTGTAAATGTCTCCTGGGCCAAATCTTCTGTTTTTTCAGCTTGGCCCAGTTGGGCTCTGAAGAAAGCAGTGATGTGGGGTTGATAATGGGCGTAGATTTTTTCAAAAGCATCTTGTCCAGTTGTTCCGCCCTTTTGCGCTTTTTTTATCAGCTTCTCTTCTTTTTTCAGATCCATTGATATTTTTGACATAGGTTTGTTTTTGGCGTGAAATGGGACGACGTAAGAGTTGAGTAGCTGCTGTTATATTTAATATCTCATTGGATTTGTAGCGGGTCTTGTCGCGCCTCCTCAACTACTGGTAAGAGTTCCTTACGCGGTCCCATGATAACTACGATATCCTGGGCTCTGGGTTTTGCTTCTTTCCAGTCCTTTTGGGAGCGGATCCAGATTTTTTTTCCAGAAAGTGACTTTAAAATTTCGTATAGACTTTGTTCTAGTGGTGGAAAGTAGATATAAGTTGCATCCACTACTAAAAATTCTTCCTTTCCTGGTAAGATTTGGATTCGAGGTTGGGGGAGAGGAATATCTTTTAAGGCTTGTTCAATTTGACTGAGTGACAATTTTAAGTCTTTCCCAATTTTTTTAACAATGTTTGAAATTTTTTCTAGATTAATACATTCTTCTTCGCTTAGTTTGTATCTTTTTCTGTAGTTCTGGCAGTCGGCTGGAGGATGCTTGCCACATTCAACAATAATTTGGGGACTTGTTATTTCTAGCCAATAATCAAGAATTTCAGAAAGGGAAGTGTTGTATTCAAGAATCAGAACATTTGGATGTGGTTTAAGTAGTATTAGTTGGAGAAAAGTCTTGCCGATTAAGAAAGCCCATTCAAAACAGTTTTGCGGATAAAACTTCGCTCCAAGTATGGTTAATGGTACAACAAACTCCGCTTCTGGGGATTCAATATTTCTTCTGGTTGGGACTTGCTTGTGAATTGCAGTATAGAGGGCTTCTCTTAAAAGTGCTGTTTTGCTTTCTCCAATTAGAGCAATTATTTGGGGCTTGTGTTTTTTTAGAGTAGTTTTGGTTAGGGCTTTTAAAACTTTACGTAAAATTTTACGGAGAACCTTTCTCATACTGGGTATTATAACAATAATCTCCTGGTTATATCACTAGAAAAATTAGTTAGACATAGAAACATAGAACATTAAAGCATAGAACATAGAACATTAAAGCATAGAACATAGAACA
>CAZOPS010000005.1:0-29827 GCA_964581885.1 uncultured Candidatus Saccharibacteria bacterium
TTATGTATAGAACCCTTCGTACGAACCGCACAACACATAAAGTGTGCACGGTGGCTAGGATTTGATTTGCAGACTTTTTAGAAATGTTTGCAGGATTCTTTTCTTTTCTGGTTCGTTTTTTAGATCTTTCGGCCCGTAAATTACGGAAAATTTTCTGCGCCGGCGTGTAAGGAGCCCGGCTTTTTCTAGTTTCTGTAAATGTTTTGATGTGCTTCGGTAAGAGAGTTCTATATTTTTGGAGACCTGTCCAACATTTTGTGAGCCGTGTTCCCAAAGTTCCCAGAGAATTTTAATTCGGCGCTCATTGGCCAAGGCCTTGAAAAACCGCTCTAACTCTTTGGGGCTGTAGTTTAGTGTTTGTTTGGGCATTGGTACCTACAATTTAATGCTACCATATTTTGTAAGGAAATCGGTAAATAGTGGTGATTGGAACCCTTCGCACGAAGGGTACAATACGTATAGAAAGAAAGAAGCGAAGGGGAAAAGGCACTGGTGCGCAACATTTTTAAGGTCCTCGATGGAATCCAATTTTTATGCTCTATGTTTTATGTTGTCATGTTCTAAGTTTTATGTTTTTATGTTCTGTGCGGGGTCCTTTCCAAATTGTCAACTCTTGGTGCCTGTGCTAATCTAAATCTGCTATGGATGACCGTTTGAAGAAAATTCTGCTCGGATTAGGACCTACAGTTATTATTACATTAGGGTTTGTTGGTTGGCGTTATTTTACAGGAAGGCGAGTTGAACCAAACGCGGCTTTAAGCATTAACTTGGATGGGCCTTCGCAAGAGGTGTGGCTTGATGGGGAGCGCCGTGGTCAAACCCCTTTTTACTCCGATGCTTTGCGCCCGGGCGAGGCTACAGTTCGGATTGCAAGTTGGTCAGCCCGCTTAAAGCTTACTCCTTCTACTCTTACTGCTGTTAATTTAGACTTAGGTCAGTTTACTAAGGAAGAGATATTTTGGTTGGAAAAAAGTGATGAAGCTAAGATTTCAGTAATTTCTGAGCCAGAGGGGGCGGAAGTTAAGATGGACACTAAGAGTATGGGCGTCACACCTCTTTTTTCACCTATACAGCCCGGCCCTTATGACTTGGAAGTTACGAAAGATGGTTATGAACTATCTAGCTTAAAAGTGCATGTTCAGCCTAGTTATAAATTAAATGCATGGTTTAAACTTAGACCTAGTGTAGTTCCTCAGGAGCCGAATACCATTGATGTTACAGCTTGGGGATGGGAAGGAAAAAATGATTTGATAACACTTCTGGATTATTCAATTCCAGACCCCAGTTTTTTTGCTACTCCGAAGAGTTGGATATTAGCTCTGCAAGACCGGTGGGCAGAGAACCCTCCTGCTGAGCAACCAACATATTTTATTGATCAATCCGGGGTTGTCTATAACAGAAGGGGCGAGGAGGTTGAGGAGAAGGAGGGTGGCGAAGGGGCGGTGGTAGTGGCTTATCTTGGAGACAGTGATGAAGATGTGTCGCAGGTTGCGCAAGAAAACCTAATTTCTTTTTTGGAGAAGTCGTTTCCTGCTCAAAGCAGTCCTAAGGTTAGAGTTCTTCCCACCGGAGTCGGGTTTTTAAGAGTAAGATCGGGTTCAGGTACTTCTTACAGTGAAATAACTAGAGTTAGTCCTGGGGATGTATATCCTTTTCTTGGTACTCAAGGGGGCTGGTATCGCATCCTTTTGGATGATGGCCGCGAAGGCTGGGTGTCGGGAGATTATGTGGAAGAGGTAGTTGAAGAGTAACAAAAAAATTACTAAGTAGGTGGTAAATCATATCTTCTTGGCTGCGGGGCTTTTAAATTATGCAATAAGATGTAGGTGTGTTAGCGTTTTTTAAATTCTGTATAAATTTATTTTTATTTGCTAAACTATTTTTATGTTAGTAAAGAAAGCTGCCCAGCTTCTTTTATGCTTAGCAGTATTGACAATTCTTTTTAGTACCGGTTTTCTTACTCGGTCTGCATTAGCTGCAGACGCTACCTTAGAACTGATTCCTAGTGAGGGTACAATTTCTCTCGAAGAATATCTTAGTGTTGATATAGTTGTAGATTCGGGAGAAGCATCTGTTAGTGGTGTGGATATTGTAATGGACTTTGATCCTGACAAGTTTGAGGTTTCTATGAATGTTGACGATAGTGCTTTTTCTACTTTTATGCCCTCTACCGGTCGAATCGATAACACTACGGGGCACATCAGTTTTTCTGCATACACGGAGTCTGAAGAAACAGTTAGTGGGGAAGCAATTGTTGCTACTCTGGAACTCACGGCTTTAGTAGATTCGGGAGAGGGTGAGGTAACTTTCGATTTTACTTTAGGGGAAACAGACGATTGTAATGTTATTGAAGCAGAAAGTATTGACGATATTCTTAGTTCTGTAACTAGCGGTGTTTATACCTTTGAGGCCAGTGCTACCTCCACAGAAACAACTTCAGAAGATAGTACTGATGCGGACCAACTTCCTGAGACTACAGATACGCCAGAAACTGGCGAAGGTGAGTTGTCTGTTTTCTTTTTCCTTCTTGGGTGTAGTCTCCTCTTTTCAGGAGTATGGCTAGTTTTTTAAAGCTCTCTTTTAAGTTCGTTAGGAATTTCAAGAAGAAATCTGGAAACATCTCCACTGAGCTCTCCCCCAAAATATAGTCTCTTTTTTGCATAGGTTAGGTGCAGTTCTCTTTTGGCTCTAGTCATTCCCACATAGAAAAGGCGTCGCTCTTCTTCTAACTGTTGCATATCTAAAAGTGACCGCGAGTGTGGCAAAAGACCTTCTTCTAAGCCTGCGATAAACACCACTGGGAATTCTAAACCTTTAGCTGAATGCAGTGTCATTAAGAGCGCAGTGGGGTAGCTGGAACGTCTGTTAGTTGAGTGGGATAGGTCAAGCCCATTTGGTGTTTGGTCATTTTCAACAAGAGAAACATTTTCTAAAAATCTTTTTAAGTTGGAAAACTCGGATGCAACAGCTCTAAGCTCCTTTACGTTTTCGACTCTACCCTCGTTCTTATTTTCTCTTTCTTTCAGCCACTTGAGATATTTGGTTTTTTCCAAAATAATGTCTATTATTTGCGTTGGTTTTAGTTGGTCCTTCCTCTGAATTAATTTTTGGAGTGAAAACTCGAAGTGTCTATCCGCATCTTCTATTTTCCACCCTTTATTGGCTAGTTCTTCCTGGGTTTTTTTTCCAACTCTTCTGGGTGGTACATTGATAATTCTTTTTAAGCTTAGTGTATCCTGAGGATTTTCTACCAATCTCAGATAAGAAAGAATATCTTTGACTTCCCGCCTTTCATAGAATTTTGTCCCGCCAAACAGCCGGTAAGGCAACCCCCTTCGAATAAAAGTTTCTTCAAACGCGCGGGATTGTGCATTTGTCCTGAATAGGACCGCACATTGGTGGTAGGTGGATGTTTTTTCAATTTTGCGCGCAATGTAACGCGCCTCATCTTTTTCATCCCAAGCTTCGTAAACAAATATGTCTTGCCCTTGGTCGTTTTCTGTTTGTAAGTCAATGTTAATATGGGTTTTGTTGTTCTCAATAACATTCTTAGCTGCTTCCACAATTTTTTGAGTTGAACGATAGTTTTTTTCGAGGCGGAAAATGGTGGCTCCTGGCCAATCCTTTTCAAAGTTTAAAATATTTTTGAAGTTTGCTCCTCGCCACCCGTAGATAGCTTGGGAAACATCTCCAACTACACAAAGATTATTATTTCCTTTTGCTAAGTAGTGGATGAAGGTGTATTGGGCCTGATTAGTGTCTTGGTACTCGTCAACAAGGAAGTATTTGAATTTCTTCTGCCATTTTTTTAATACCTCTGGTTTCTTGTCAAAAAGCTCAACAGTTTTAAAAATTAAGTCACCAAAATCCAGGGCTTTATTTTTGCGAAGAACCCTTTGATATTCAGGGTAAATCCTGCTCACTTGTTCTTGGAAATATCCGTAAGCATAGTTTTTATATTGAGCGGCTGTTACTAACTCGTTCTTGGCGCTTGAAATTTTATTAAGTACTGCTCCTGGTCGAAACTCTTTCGGAGAGAGCTTTAGTTTTTTGACAAGCTCCTTTATAACCTTTTTTGAATCGTAGTCGTCATAAATAACGTAGTTTCTGGGAATTCCAATCTTAGGCCCTTCAATCCTTAGTATCCTGGCACAGATGGCATGGAAGGTTCCGATCCAAGAGACGTTTTTAGCATCTTTTTTTACTAGCTTTTGGACCCGCTTTTTCATCTCATTAGCTGCTTTGTTTGTGAAGGTGACTGCGAGTATTTCCGAAGGCTGGGCTTTTCCCTGTCTAATTAGATACGCTACCTTGTGAGTGAGGCACCGAGTTTTTCCAGAACCGGGGCCAGCAATGATTAGGATTGACCCTTCCGTCTTTTTTACAGCAGCCTTCTGCTGGTCGTTAAGGTCTTGAAGAATTTCTGACATGGCGTGTATAATGTTAGCACAATTGTTTATGGTTTCATCTCTTTTTAACTTTAATCTTCAATGATAAAACTAGCTATTAATGGATTTGGAAGAATAGGGCGAGCAGCATTTTACGCTGCGATTGGTTTGTGTGGTTCTGGAGACCGCCGGAGAAAGTCAGAGCGTGTTGATACCGCTACTATTGAAGTAGTAGCAATAAATGACTTGGGGGACAAGGAACAGTTAGTAAACTTGCTAAAGCACGATAGTGTTTATGGTGTTGTGGACGCGGAAATTTCTCTTTCTGAGAGGGAGGACTATTTAATTGTTAATGGGAAAAAAATCAACTTTTGCTCCGAAAAGGATCCCGCAAACCTACCGTGGAATGATTTAGATGTAGATGTGGTTTTGGAGTGTACAGGTGTTTTTGCTGATTTTGAGAAAGCAGCAGCTCATCTTGAGGCAGGAGCGGAGAAAGTTATTATTTCTGCTAATGCAAAAGGGGATGGCCCTACGATAGTCCTGGGCACAAGTTCTGCAGATAGTTTAGGAGTTCTAGCAAAAGATCATGATGTTTTTTCAAATGCTTCTTGTACTACGAATTGTATCTCTCCCATTATGCAAATTTTGAAAGATTCATTTGGAGTGGAGAAAGCTTTGATGACTACGGAGCATGCGTACACCTCTACTCAAAGCTTGGTGGATGGGCCTCACCGCAAAGATGCGCGTCGGGCTCGTGCTGCGGGGGTAAATTCTATTCCAACTACGACCGGGTCGGCAAAAGCAACAGGTAAGGTGGTGCCCGAGTTAGCGGGTAAATTTGATGGGATCGCGATTAGGGTACCTGTTCCTTGTGGTTCCATTTCTGACGTAGTAGCTGTTTTGAAACGGGATGTAACTGTAGCCGAACTTAATAATGTTTTTAAACAAGCCGCAGAGTCACCGCAGTATCGGGGGCTTGTGGAATATTCTGAAGAGCCTTTGGTTTCAACAGATATTATTGGTAACCCCCATTCTGCAGTTTATGATGCGCCTTTCACCCGGGTTGTAGGTGGAGACTTAGTAAAAATATTGGCTTGGTATGATAATGAATGGGCATACGCCAACCGGTTGGTTGAGTTAGCGCAGATTGTTGGTGAATCTTCACAGTAGCGTACTTTAGTACGCGCTGTTTTAATTTTAACACCCAGCCGGAAATCTTAAATCCTAATATCTAAATCCCTGCCTTGCCGGCAGGCAGGCTAAACAAATTCGAATGACGAAAATCCGAATTCTTTAAATGTCTTGAATTTTGTTGCCTTATCGGCGCCCGCGCTCAGCGTGGCGACCTGCCGAAAAGGCAGGAACATTTGAAAATTTGTGCTTGTTTAGAATTTAGGATTTAATGTTTAGTATTTTTGTGTCCCCTTTTCGAGCGAGTCCACTAGCGAGAAATCAGAATAGGATCTTTTTGAAATTCTATTGTGGTTTCTCGGCGGACCTCGAAACGGATCCCTATATTTTGCATTTTGCACTTGCGAGGGGGTGATAATTTATATGTTTAACTTAACTAACAAATCAGCAGTTATAACCGGTGCTCGGCGCGGCATTGGTAAAGGTATTGCTTTGGCTTTAGCTCAAGCAGGTGCTGATGTTTTGGTTTCTGACATTGATTTGAAAGATTGCGAAAAAACTTGTCAAGAGATAGAAGAGGAAACAGGACAACGGGCAGTTCCTTTTCGCTGTGATGTGACAAAAAAGGACGAGGTAGAAGCTATGGTGGAAAAGGCAGTAGACGAGTTCGGCAGGTTAGATATTTTGGTCAACAATGCGGGTATTGCGCAGTTTAAGGACTTTTTTGAACTAGAAGAGCAGGATTGGGACAAGGTTCTTGAGGTTAATCTGAAGGGCCAGTTTCTTTGTGCTCAAGCAGCTGCAAAAGAAATGGCAAAGAATGGCTGGGGTAGAATCATAAATATAGCTTCTATTGCTTCGGGGCAAGTTGGAGTAGGCTTTCCCCAGGTGGCGCATTATACAGCTTCGAAAGGAGGGGTTACAGGTTTAACTGAAACCTTGGCTTTGGAACTTGGTCCCAAAGGAGTTCGGGTAAATGCTATTGGTCCGGGTATTATAGAAACTGAAATGACTAGTGATATGCTTTCTACGGAAGAGCAACGGCGGAATATTTTGGCACGAACTCCTGTAGGTCGGGTAGGACAACCTGCTGATATCGGTGCAGCTGCCGTTTACCTTGCTTCGGAAGAAGCTGACTTTGTGAATGGTGCCATCCTTTTTGTTGATGGCGGTTGGCTGGCCGGGTGAAGAGATAACAACTATTAATGTCTAACCAAAGTTGTATCTTCTGTAAAATTGTAAAAGATGAAAAGCCCTCACATAAGGTTTATGAGGATGATGATTTTTTGGCGTTTTTAGATGTTAATCCTAAATCTAGAGGGCATACTCTTTTAATTCCCAAAGAGCACTATACTAATATTTTTGATATTCCTGAAGAGCTGCTGTGCGACATAGCAAAAAGGGTCAAGAAACTATCTCCGATACTGAAACAGAAGTTAAATGCGGATGGTATTAGAATTGAGCACGCTGCTGGTGATGTCGCGGGTCAGGTGATTATGCATTTTCATGTTCACATTATTCCCCATTACGAAGCGCGTGCTAAAGAAAGTTCGGGTTTGGAAGATGTGGCCAAGTTGATTAGGAGTTAAAAGTATTTAATCTATATTCCCATGCCAAAAGAGACTACAGTTGATCTGTTAAAAGAAATTTACCCCGACCGGTCAGCACAGGCCCACAAGTATGATTTTGGGCACCTTTTGGTGGTGGGTGGCTCCTTTTTGTACTCGGGTTCTCCAGCCTTTAATGCCTTAGCAGCGTACCATGCCGGAATTGATTTGGTTACAGTGGTAGCGCCAAGGCGTGCTGCGGATATAGTAGCTGGTTTTTCTCCCGATCTTATTACCTATCCAGTTGATGCTCAATACTTTACGCCCGATCACCTCTCTCTAGTTGAGGATCTTACAGAAAATAAGGATGCAGTAGTGGTTGGGGGAGGTATGGGAAGAAATTTGGAAACGCTGGAGTTTGTGCGCCGGTTCTTAACGCGTACTAATATGCCGGTGGTTGTTGATGCCGATGCTATATATGCAGCGCAGGATGATGAGGGTATTCAAGAATTAGCAGAAGCAGAGATGTTTGAGGAGAAGGATTTTATTGTAACCCCACATTCTTATGAGTTCTATGTTTTGACTGGACAAAAACTTCCTGAAGCTGGCCCAGAAAGGGTTGAATTGGTTGAGTACGGGGCGCGAGCTGTTGAGTGTATTATTTTGCAGAAGGGCAATCCTGATATTATTTCTGACGGGGTAGAAACACTAATTAATAATACCGGCAACTCCTATATGTCCGTGGGAGGAACTGGCGATACTCTTGCCGGCTTATGCGGGGCTTATTTGGCTTTTGGCTTGGATCCTTTTACTGCTGCTGCGGCGGCGGCATTTGTAAATGGTCGGGCAGGGGATTTAGCCGCAGATGTTTTAGGCCCTTCATTTTTAGCTACGGACCTTCTTACTTATATTCCTCAAGCAATACAAAAGTAATTAGTAACTAGCAATTTGAAATTGGTAACTCGTAATCAGAGATCCGTATTTAATCTGCCGGCTAGCGGGCTACCTGCTAATTACTGATCCCCATTTATGTTAAACTTGTTACTGCTATGAACTCTGTTCGCGATGCAGATATAACAAATAAGCGGGTTTTGGTTCGCGCAGATCTAGATGTCCCGATTAAAGGGGTGGGTTCAAAAAAACCCCCAGAAATTACGGATGATTTTAGGCTTAGGATGATTATTCCCACCCTTGAATATTTGGTAAAGCAAAAGTCCAAAATTATTATTTGCGGACATTTAGACCGACCAGGTGGTGAAGTAGTTGAAGAGTTAAGACTTGATCCCTTAGCTGAGTTTTTGGAAAACCGGTTTTCAGTAGTTCGCAAAGTAAATCAGATCTTGGGGCCTCAGATTGGAGAAGAAATTAAACTGCTCGAAGGCGGAGATATGTTAATGTTAGAGAACTTAAGATTTGATCCTGGGGAAAGAAAAGAGGATGAAAACTTTATTAAAGGCTTAGCAGAATTAGCTGATATTTATGTTAATGAGTGTTTTGCAACTAGCCATCGAAGTCACGCATCTATTACTGGTTTGCCAAAGATTCTTCCTTCTTTTGCCGGTTTCAGGTTAGAAAAAGAGGCTAAGGAGCTGTCCAATGTGTTAAAAAATCCCGTACGCCCGCTGGTATTTTTATTGGGGGGTGCCAAGGTAGCTACAAAGATTCCCTTAGTGTATAATTTCTCGGGAATTGCAGATAAAATACTTCTGGGTGGTAAGTTAATGCTTGAGGAGCAGTTTAGGGAATTACCTAATGTAATTTTTCCATCTGATTCTAATGAAGATTTTGATATCGGACCCAGAGCAATTGATACATATAAGAGATACTTAATTAGTGCTGGTACTGTAGTTTGGAATGGGCCTTTGGGAAAATTTGAGACGGAGCCTTATGATCAAGGAACCAAGGAGCTGGCGCATTTTCTGGCAAAGATTGATGCAAAAACTATAGTAGGAGGCGGAGATACCTTAGCTGCCCTCAACAAATTTGGTCTCAGAGATAAGATGGGCTTTATTTCTACAGGTGGAGGCGCAATGCTTTCTTTTCTTGCGGAGGGGGACCTTCCGGGATTTCAAGGGTTAAGGTAGACTCTAGCCCTTTGTTTTATGGGAGAACATTCGATACGGATTTTACATATTAATCTTTCCAAGCAAACCTTTAAACTCAAGGTTCATTCAGAACTTAAGGAATATTTTGGTGGGGTTGGGATTTCTACAGCACTTTTGTATCGCCATTTTGAAGAATTTGGTTACCCACAAAAAAGAGTGGCAACCCCTTTTGTATTAGCTACGGGGCCATTTTGTGGCCTTTTTCCTGGTTGTTCTCAGGTGGTAGCGTCCTTTGTTTCGATGCAGACCCGCAACTTAGGGCAAAGTAGTGCTGGGGGCTCTTTAGGACTTCGGTTGAAAGCTCAGGGTATAGATGGCCTTTTTGTGGAGGGAAAAGCTGATAAGCCCCTGGTACTAAAGATAGATTCGGGCGAGGTTATATTTGAAGAAACCAACTTGTGGGGAAAGGGTACAAGATATTCTTATTCTGAGTTGCACAAAGCATACCCTCAAAGTTCTATAGCTGTGATCGGTCCTGCTGGTGAAAACGGAGTGCGCTTTGCCTCTGTTGCAGTAGATAACCTTTCCAATTTTTCGCGATTGGGTTTGGGTGCAGTTTGGGGGAAGAAGAAGCTTAAGGGGCTTGTTGTTATTGGGGAGCCTGCTGTAGAAGTTCCTGAGGATCCCGAGTACTCGAGGGTAGCTGAGAAACTTTCGTCAGTACTTGCAGATCCTCGTCCTGAGAGTTTACGCTTTGATATAAGGGAGCAAAACAAGAAAGTCTGGGTGTTGCAGGCCGATAAGGGAGGGCTGCCTTCCCGAAATTTTTCAGAGGTTGATAAAAGTTACTTAAGTTTGCAAAGGACTCTTTTTTCCAAGGCTAGTGAGAGAGAATCTTGCGGTTTATGTCCCGTGGGGTGTAAGGATGTTATTGAGCATAGGGGTAAGGAATTTACGGCTGATTACGCAGCATTAGCTAGCTTGGGCCCTATGCTAGGAGTAGCTGATCCTCAAGAATTACTTGCTCTTCGCGAAAGCGCTTTTGACTTTGGAGTAGACCCGGTTTCTTTGGGTGTTTGTCTGGCATTTTTAGTTGAGAAAAATCAATGGGAATTTGGCCACAGAGATGCTCTTGAAGCTTTGCTTGAGGGTCTAGTTGCCCGAAAGGAGTCTTGGTCAAGGAAATTATCTTTGGGTGTTACAAAGGAGGCTTCTGGAAAAGAGTCTGATTATGCCATGGCTATTTCTAGTTTGGAGCTTCTTCCCTATTTTAATGGATATTTTACGCTCTTGTCTCAAGCTGTTTCTCCCGAAACCAATATTCAGTACTCGGGTGCGCAGTTGTTGGATTTGGGAGAAATTAGACCTGATGAGAAAGGGGTACAGAAATTCGTTTCAGAAGAGAAGAAGGGAGTGCTTTGTCTCTCACTCGCGTCTTGTCCCTGGTTGCGAGGACTCTACACACTCCCACAAATTTTTGAATGTTCTGAAAGCTTAAAACTAGGTTGGAGTCACGAAAGTCTGGAAGTCTTAAGTTCTGGGATTTATAATCTAAAATGGAAACTAAAAATTAAGCTAGGATTTGACTGGGAGGGGATAACCTATCCCCGCCGTATTTTTGGTGTTCCTACAGCTACTGGTTATTTAGAAGAGGATCATTTTTTGGAGTTAATTAGACTTTACCGCCAACAGATTAATTTGTAATATTATTTATGTATTTTTAGACTTATGCGCTACGTTGATCTTGGTAACACAAAACCTCAATCTAAAACCAGAAAGAAATGGTTAAAGTTTTTGGCAATTCCCGTTTTAGCAGGGCTAGTTGTTCTTGTTTTAATTATCTCACCAATTTCTTTTAGTTTTTCTGATCTTCTAGCGCCAGTTTCAGTCTTTTCCAAGGTTATTAATCCGCAGCAACTGTCCAATACTGATGGGAGAACAAACATCTTACTGTTAGCTGTGGACGATCGCGAAGAAATTGATCCTCGCTGCGGTGACGATGCGGGGTCTGGGAGTTTGACTGATACTATGATTTTGGTTTCACTAGGGAAGAAAGATAAAGACATAGTAATGCTGTCCCTACCACGGGATTTATGGGTGCAGACAGGTTATTACTCAGGTAAGATAAATGCCGCATATGCCTATGGAGGAGCTGGTGTTAAGGGAGCCGAGTTTGTTTCTAGAGTGGTAGGTGGGGTGACCGGTGTTCCAATCCACTATTATGTAGTAGTAAACTTTTTGGGCTTTGAACAAGCAGTTGATATTTTGGGAGGTATAGAGGTGGATGTTGAAAGGGCATTTGATGATTATCGCTATCCTATTCCTGGCCAGGAATGCGCCGAAAATGAAGAAGATCGCTGGGAACATATTCACTTTGGTGCTGGTTTACAAACAATGGACGGGGCACAAGCTTTAAAGTTTGTTCGTTCCCGACATGCAGAAGGTCCTGAAGGCAGTGATTTTGCCCGTTCTCGCCGGCAACAGAAAGTGTTGTTAGCTGCAAAAAGGAGATTTTTCTCTTTGTCCGCGTTCTCCGACTGGGCAAAGGTAAAGGACCTTTACCAAACGTTTGAAGATTATGTACGCACCGATTTAAGTATTTGGGAAATGGAAAGGCTTTATAATTGGGCAAAGGGGGCGGAAACAGTTCCCATTAAGATGGAAGTGTTGGATGGTGCTCAGGGGTTGTTAGTTTCCACACAAGCCGAAGATAAATATGGGGGAGCTTGGGTTCTGGTCCCAATTGCTGGGGATTATTCTCAAGTTCGTGACTACGTGCATACCTTGCTTTTCGAAAGCGAAAATTAGTCTATTTCCTACTTTGTATGATCTGTCTTCTCCACGGCAATAATTTAGAAGAAAGCAGAAAGAAGCTTACGGAGCTGATTAACAAGTTCGGGACTAAGACTTTTATTCGTCTGGAAGATGACCAATTTTCTTTTCCGAGGTTTAAAGAAGCGTGCGAGGCACGTGGCCTTTTTTCCAAGCGGTCTTTGGTAGTTGTGGAGCTAGAAACTCCGGCGGGGTTGGAACAAATGAAGGAGGGGGATAATCTTTCTTACTTACAGAATATTCCTTCTCATACTGATGTAATTATTTGGGTGGGAGGAAAGGTGTCTGGAAGGGATAAAGTATTGCAAGAGTTTGAGGATGTGGGTAAGGTACATTCCTTTGAAAAGGAAGAAGACAAACCCTTTGAATTCTTAGATGCACTGGGAAAGAAGAATGCGTCGCAAGCTTATAAGGAGCTTGCAAAGCTGCGTGCACAAGGTGAGCATCCAATCAAACTTGTTCAGCTAATTGCTTGGGAGTTGCGCACTCTTATAAGTATTAAGTCCTCGTCGGAAAATCCGGGACTACACCCCTTTGTTTATAGGAAAAACAAAAGGATTGCTCAGAACTTTTCTCAGGGGGAACTGACTGACTTGTTTGAGAAAACTTTTAAAGCTGACTTGGAGATGAAAACAGGTAAGGACGAGAATCTAGTATTGGATCTCTTGGTTGATAGTTTTTTGGAATAGTCAATGGATTTTGAACCCTACCGTTACGTAAAAGATTACAAACCGCAGCAAACTCTTTCACGGAAAGCCCTTTTTTGGGACCAAATTCTCCCCTTGGCTTTAATTTTTTCAGGATCCTTTCTAATTTCCAGTCAAGTAATTTTGCCCTATTTTTCCTTTCCTTCTCAGGAAGCGTTTATGATTAGGCCTGTAAAAACCTTCCAAGTTTTAGGTGCTTCCCAAAGACAGTGGGAGGACCGCAATTCCGCGGTGTTACAGGATGGTAGTAATGAGAAGGTCCCCCCCACTTTTTACCTTTCTATACCAAAGCTCGAAATAAGGAAAGCGAAAGTAAGGAAAGATAGTACAGAACAAGATCCAAAAGAGTTTTTGGGACACCTACTAGGTTCGGCTCTCCCAGGAGACCACGGGGGTAGCATATTTATTTATGGACACTCAACATTTCCTTGGCTGTTTGATTCTGACAATTATCGAACAATTTTCTCTACACTGCCTGAGCTAGAACAGGGGGATTATGTATATATTGAGTACCCCGGGAAGCAGTTGGTGTATAAGGTTACTGGGTTTAAGACAATAGCACCGGAAGAAGTGAATCCATATGAGTCAGCTTCGGAAACAGCGCCAGCGCAGCTGGTGCTTATGACATGCGTTCCTCCCGGAACGAGACTGAGGAGGCTTCTTGTTTACGCGTCGTTGGTGGATGAGCAATCTTTAGTGAAATAGTTTATTGGGTGGGGGTGGTTACCTGCAAAGCCTCACTGCTTAACAGCCTCCCATCTAAGCCTACCTTGTAGTAATAGGTTGTTTGAGGCTTCAGACCCTCGATGGTTATTCGGTGTTTAACAAGTGGTGATGTTTCGGGTGCTGTGCGTTCTAGCTGGGCGGGGTCTGTACCATATTGGACGAAACCAACTCCTTCTTCTTCGGTTTCCCAGCTTACGGTTATGGATGTGGGGGTGAGGCTTTCAATTTGGAGATTTGCTACTTCGGCAGTTTCTTTTTGAGCTTCAGTAAAGTATTGGTAGCCAGCAGGAATGCCCCTGTAAGCACCAAACAAGGTTAATACTCCTGTGGCAAGTAGCAAAAATGTTTTAAACCCTTTTTTAGCTTCGACTGTGTTCATGTTGGCAGGTTATTGATTCTGGTTTCTATATAACAATATATCAATTGAATTTACAATACCGTCACCGTTCAGATCGTATTTTGGGTTATCCGTTCCTATAGCATCTTTTATTGCTTGTTCGGTAATCTCTTCTTCTGTAGCTTCGCTTTCTTCTTCTTCTGGCGTTTTGATGTCTGCTGAGTCTGTTGTTTCCTGCTCTGTCTGATCTTCCTCAGGAGGTGGTATTTCAGGACCTGTGTCTTCGCTTGCTTCTTTGGAATCTTGTTCTTGACTCTCTCTTGGGGTAGTAAAACTGTAAGGGACCCCATCATTGTCGTAGATTTCTTCTCCTACTCCGATTTTGTAGTAATACGTTGTTTGGGGAGATAAGTTAGGGATGGTTACGGTGTGGACAGCTGCTTTTTGGTCGGCTTGAACTGTATTTCCCAGGCTCATGGTTTTACCGTAGGAAACGAAACCATAAGCAGGTGTTTCTGTAGTCCAACTAATAGTAGCGCTGGTGGCAGTTACTTCGTCGAGGCGAATGTTTTGGGGCCTGTTTTCTGGGGAAGCTTTTGAATCAGGACTTCTGAAGGCTTTAAGTCCTAAAACAACACCAACCACAGCCAACGTCAGAAAAACAATTCCAATTATGAGCAGGATTTTTTTCTTTTTCATTACTTTTTATAAGTTTTAACTACACTCTAAATATAACTTAGGTAATGACAAAATGTCTAGTGCTTTTGAAAAGATAATAAGTAGTAGATAGTAGTAAGTCTGCCAGTTGGCGGACGAAGCTCCACATAACGAAGAATTTAGTACTTGGAATTTGGGGAGTTATGCTGCTTCGTTGATTAATAAGCCCCTGTATGCTAGTCTAAATGCGAATATGGCCAAGAGTAACGAAGGTAAAAAAGATGGTGCAAAAAAAGCATTGAATACAGCAATCAAGGGGATTGAATCTCAGTTTGGAAAAGGTTCTATAATGAGATTGGGAGATGCTGGTCCTGTGGAAGGTGTAGATGTTATTTCTACTGGTTGTATTTCCCTAGATTTAGCATTGGGCGTGGGGGGCGTGCCCCGCGGTCGGGTTGTGGAGATTTTTGGTCCTGAAGGGTGTGGAAAGACAACTTTAGCTCTTCATATTGTGGCAGAAGCACAGCGAGCAGGCGGCGACGCGGCTTTTGTAGATGCGGAGCATGCTTTAGATCCTGTGTACGCACAGGAGTTGGGTGTAAATGTAGATGATTTGCTTGTTTCTCAACCCGATACGGGGGAGCAAGCTTTGGAAATTACAGAAAAATTGGTGCGCTCTGGAGCATTGGATGTAGTGGTTATTGATTCAGTAGCTGCTTTAGTGCCAAGAGCGGAAATTGAGGGAGAAATGGGGGATCAGCACGTAGGGTTGCAGGCGCGTCTTATGAGTCAGGCTCTTCGAAAGCTAGCAGGGGCTATTTCTAAATCAAAAACAACAGCAGCTTTTATTAACCAACTTCGGATGAAGATTGGTGTTATGTTTGGCAATCCAGAGACCACTCCGGGTGGTAGGGCTCTTAAATTTTATTCTACTGTGCGGATGGATATGCGGTCTCGGGGTAAGATTAGTGATGGGGACAAGGATATTGGGAGGAAAGTCCGAGTTAAAGTAGTAAAGAATAAGGTTGCCCCGCCCTTCAGGACGGCAGAGTTTGAAATATTATATGGTAAAGGAATCTCGAAAGAAGGCGCCTTGCTGAATGTTGCTACTGATATGGATATTATTGAGCGCGCAGGTTCTTGGTATTCTTACGGGGAAGAAAAATTAGGTCAAGGCGCACAAGCTGCGTCGGGATTTCTCCGTGAGAACCCGAAACTAACAGCCGAAGTTGAGAAAAAGGTCAAATTAAAAGCTAAGGAGGAAGGATTACCCATTGAGGTTGGAACGGGAGAAGAGGGCGAGGAAGAGAGCGCCTCGTAGCCCTAGCCTTAGGTTTGTAGCTTTTTCCCCTAGATTCTTTATGGCCACCATCACTGCAGTTAAGCCGCAAAAACGATCTGGTCGCTATAATATTTATATAGACGGCGATTTTGCGTTTGGTGTTAGTGAAGAGGTTGTGCTGAGGCACAATTTAAAGGAGGGAAAGAACCTTTCTTTGAAGGATGTCGAGAATTTGACTTACGAAGATAGTGTGGAAAAGCTGGTGGAGAAGTCTTTGCGTTTTCTTTCCTATCGTCCCCGTGCCGAGCAGGAGATAAGAAATAATCTTTGGAAACACATAAAGAAGGGCAGTGTAGATTTTAAAGCAGATCCCAAATTGGTAGTTAATAAAGTTATTAAAAAATTGAGAGGTTTGGACTTGGTGGATGATGAGGGGTTTTCTAATTGGTGGGTTGATCAGCGGATTACATTTAAACCGCGAGGAAAGTTGCTTTTGCGAAAAGAGTTGTTTGAAAAGGGTGTAAGTTCAGAAGTAATAGACAAAGTCCTTGCTGGTTACGGTGAAGAAGATGAGTTGGAGTGGGCTCGGAAACTTTATACTAAAAGAAAAACACGTTATAGTGATTTGGAACCCCAGGAGAGAAGAAAAAGATTATCTGCGTTACTTTCTCGTCGGGGGTTTTCGTGGGATATTATAAACCAGGTCTTGGACTTAGATCCTTAAGTGCTAACGTTGACGCGCTTGGGTTAGGTGTACTATAGTGGTAGTTAGAATTTATTGATTGCTTTTTAATTTATGGGAAAAATATCCTTGAAAGGAGGACAGAATGATTTTGACTTCGTTTCTTCTTGGCCTTGCAGCTGCAGGTGTTGTTAGTGCCGCTATTTTCTATTTTATTCAGCAAAAAAAGAGAAGAACAAGTGATGAAGGTAGTGCTGTAAGTGAGGAACAAGTTTCTAAGGTTTTGGAGGATGCAAAGAGCAGGGCAGAAGAATTTTTGGAGGCTGCCCGGGAAGAAGCGCGGGAATTGAAGAGTAACTTGTTGCAGGAGGAGAAAAGGTTAGCGGAGAAGGAAGAGCGGTTACGAGATCGTGAGAAAGATTTGAGAGATCGGGAAGAGGGAGTGCAGAGAGCGGAGAGCAAGTTAGAAAAGGATCGACAACGGTTAGCGCAAGAATTTGAAAAAAGAGCGTCACTTACTAAGAGGGAGGCGAAGAAACTCTTGTTGAAGAAATTAGAGAAAGATTTGGTTTCGGAAAAAGCTCGGATAATAAAAGAGGCACGGGAGCAGGCAAAGTTAGAAGCAGAGGACAAGGCACGTGAAATCTTAGTTTCAGCAATGGAAAGTGCTGCTACAGATTATGTACCGGAAACAACTGTTTCAAAGGTTGAACTCCCCAGTGAAAGCATGAAGGGAAGAATAATTGGTAAGGAAGGCAGGAATATCCGCGCCTTTGAGCGTGTGGCTAGTGTGGATGTTGAAATTGATGAAACACCAAAAGAGGTGCGTATTTCCTCCTTTGATCCTGTTCGGCGGGAAATTGCAAAGAAGTCTTTAGAGAGCTTAATTGCGGATGGTCGAATTCAACCAGCGAGGATTGAAGAAACTGTGAAGAGAGTGCGCCAAGCATTGGATCGTGAGTTGCGAAAAACAGGGAAAGACTTGGCTTATAAGGCAGGAGTTACTCAGCTTCCAGCAGACATATTGGCCTTGTTGGGGAAGTTGAGGTATCGGACCTCTTATGGACAAAACCAGGCCAAGCATACGTTAGAAGTGGTGAATTTGGGAAAAGCTTTAGCACGGGAGACTGGAGCTCGCGAGGACTTGGTTGCTAAGGCGGCATTGCTTCATGATATTGGTAAGGTTAAAACAGTAGAAGAAGGTGCTGGATCTCACGTTGAGTTGGGGAAGAAGATATTGAAAACACACGGTTTTTCGGAGGAACTGATTCACACTGCAATGGCGCATCACCGTGATGAACCTTTCCAGAATTTGGAAGCGGCTTTGGTTTATATTGCGGATGCTATTTCAGGAGCCCGTCCTGGAGCTAGGTTGGAGGATTACGATACTTATATTGAACGTATTGAGAAATTGGAGCAAACGGCAAAGGAATTTGAAGGGGTTAAGGAAGCATTTGCCATATCTGCAGGGCGTGAAGTTAGAGTATTAGTGGAACCGGAGCAGATATCGGATAAGGAAGCTGTAGTGCTTGCTCATAATATCGCTGAGAAATTTGAGGACGAAGCGACTTATCCCGGGACAGTTAAGGTGAATGTGATTAGGGAATTGAGGGCAAGTGATATTGCAAAGTAAAGGGAGTTTAGGCAATTTTTAAGATTTGATTGTAGTTTAATGTGGTGGCAAAGAGGTGTTGAAGTATAGTAGAGTGAGGGAAATTCCTACCTAAAAAGAATGCGTATTTTGTTCCTTGGAGACATTGTTTCTCGTTTAGGCCGTGAGGTGGTAAGGAAATCCTTGCCAAAATTGCGGAAAGCTGATAATGTGGACCTTGCTATAGGTAATGTTGATAATTTGGCGGGGGGACGGGGTGCAACTAAAGAAACGGTAGAAGAAGTCCTTTCTTACGGGCTAGACTTTTGTACTTCTGGTGATCACGTTTTTGACATTGATGCTTTCCGTGGCGAAATTGGAGAATTGCCAGTGTTGCGCCCAGCCAATTACCCTGAGGATATTCCGGGAAAGGGTTACGAAATTTTAGATTTTGGGTCACAACGAGTTTTGTTAATTAATCTATTAGGTTTAAGCATTAGTGGAGAGAACATAAACTGCCCCTTTAGGATTGCGGACGCAATTATTTCTAAGTATAGCAGGGAAGTAACGGCGACCATAGTTGATTTCCATGCTGAAAACACATCGGAGCGCCGTGCTTTCGGCTTTTACTTGGATGGTCGAGTTTCCGCTGTTCTTGGAACTCACTCTCATATTCCAACTGCTGATGCGCAGATTCTGCCCCAAGGAAGTGCTTATGTTAGTGATGTTGGAATGTGTGGTCCTTTGCATTCTGTTCTGGGTGTAGAGAAGGAAATAATTATTGAGCGCTTTAAATATCCGTATCAACGTAGGTTTGAATGGGTGAAGCAGGGTGCTGCCAAGTTGAATTCTGTACTGGTTGAGGTCGGTGAAGATGGTTTGGCTAGAAAGATAGAGCGGCGGGACAAGGTTTTATTAAAGGAGAACTCAAGATATTAAATGTTTTTTAGAAGTAGTCCTCTTTATTTGAAAGGGGGTGATATGAAGTGACTAAGACAGAACTCCGAGAAGCATTGGCATCGCGCTTGGACTTTACCAAGGCAGATGCGAAACGTGCTGTTGACGGCACGCTCGAAATTATTGAGGAATCCCTCGCTAAGGGTGAGAAAGTTACCCTTACTGGATTCGGTACTTTCGAGGTTCGCCATCGAAAGGCACGAATGGGGAGGAATCCTCAGACTGGAGCACCTTTGCACATTCCTGCTACTGATTACCCAGCATTCCGCGCTGGTAAAAGTCTTAAGGAAGCAGTGAAGGAGTAATGACCTTGGTGCTTCAATCTTAGTTTTATACTAAGTAAACTACCCCCGCTCAGCGGGGGTTAGTTTTTTTAGTGATAAAATAGGGATTATCTATGAAAGGGAACAAAAAATATTACATATTTACTTATGGTTGCCAAATGAATGTCGCTGATTCTATTTGGCTAGAGAGGGTTTTTTCTGAATGTGGTTATGAGAAGGCCCCTTCTTACAAGGATGCCGATGTTATACTGATTAATTCATGTTCAGTTCGCCAGGCAGCAGAAGATAAGGTGTACGGGTTGGCGAAAAAAATTGAGAAGTGTGGTCAAGAGGGCGGAAAGCCGTTAGTGATTTTAACAGGGTGTATGGCTGGTTCGGCTTTGGGGGGGAGGAGGCGGCTCTCATTAAATCTTTTGCAGCGCCGAATGCCGTGGGTAGATTACTTTATAGCACCCGGAGAAGTTTTCCAGCAACTTCCTGAGATTTTGCTATCTGATAGATCTAGTTGTGAGCAAGTTCAGAATGCCTTGGGGCATCCTGGCGCGGTGGTTTTTGAGAGTAGTGGAGAGAAGGAAGCCTACATTCCTGTGATGCGAGGTTGTGATAACTTTTGTTCTTATTGTGCAGTTCCTTTCGGCCGCGGTTCGGAAGCTTCGCGCCCTGTGGAAACCATCCTTTCAGAGGTGGAGGATTTGGTAAAGAGCGGTATTACCAGAGTGACTCTTTTGGGCCAAAATATAAATTCGTATGGTAAAGATTTCGAAGATAGGCGCAGTAAGCACCCTTTTTCCGAACTGCTGCAGCGTTTGAATTCTTTGAAAGGTTTGGAAGAAATTTGGTTTATTACGCCCAATCCTTGGGATTTCTCAGATGATTTAATTGATGCACTTGCCTTTGACAAGGTTCGAAAATATTTGCATCTTCCTCTCCAATCTGGCGATAATCAAATCCTGCAAAAGATGAACCGTCCTTACACTGCTGAAGATTACATTAATTTGGTTGAGAGGATAAAGGAGAAGGTGCCTGATGTAAAGTTGGGCACGGATCTTATTGTTGGGTTTCCGGGGGAAACTGAAGAACAATTTCAAAATACGGTAGAGGTGGTGAAAACAGTTGGGTTTGACGGCGCTTATATTGCTATGTACTCACCGCGACCAGGTACAGCAGCAGCAAAATCGTATCCTGATGATGTTCCTCAGTGTGAAAAAAGGAGAAGGCACGCAGTGCTCACTCGGGTAGTGGAAGAATCTGTGAATAAATAAGTGAGCGGAGTTTTAGGTGCGGGTTGGTCTTTGATCAGCTGGAAAATTGGTGTTAATGTTGAAAGCAAGGTAACTTCGTGGAAATCATGGAATTGCGCCAGAAATTGTTAAAAATTTTAAATACAGTTTTGTTGGGGTTGATGATTTTTTTTGCTCTAGTTGCGGTAGGGGTGTTGGTTTCTTCTACTTCCCTTCCTGGCGATAATACCTATCCGCTAAAGATTAGCCTAGAAAATATGGCTATCTTTGTTTTACAAGCGCACCCTCCCAGCGAAATGGAGCTCCGCCTGATAGTTCTGAATAGGCGGTACCAAGAGGCCCGTGAATTGCTAGAAGAAGAGGGTTCGGGACGCGGCTATAAATACTTTTCCGATGCGGCAGCTGCTACCCAAAGAGCTGTGCTTGGAGTTGAGGATGAACACCTTCGTGCACGATATAGAGAGGAGCTTGCCGAACATCTCCGTCGCTATAATTCTGAGTTAGAATACCTTATTCATCAGTTGGAGACTCCCTAATACTCCTTACTCCTATTTTTTTGTCTTTGTTTTTTCCTGCGAAGAAATGATGAATCTGCTATAATATAGGTGCTGTAGCAATTGTTTAGAGTTGTTACAAGTGCAAATTTTCCAGTAGAAAGCTTCTGCTTTTCCCTTTTTCCTGCTTTTTAGAAACTCAGCTTAATTGGAAAATTTTTTAAGGTGTTATTAATTTATTATGTCTGACAGAAATGCTGTAAGAAAAGCTGTGTATCACAGTCCAACTTTGGGAGAACTGCAATTGGGTGCGGTTATTGCAAGGATTAAGGAATTTATGAATGTTCGGCCCGAGGCTAGGTACCGCCTAATAATTGGTACTGATTCTGCTGGTGTTAACCACTCCCATGTGGATTTAGTTACTGCTCTTGTTGTTCATAGAATTGGTGGGGGCGGTATTTATTTTTGGAAGAAAAAAAACAAAAAAGTTCACAGTTTGAGGGAGCGGATATACTTAGAGGCAAATATTTCTCTAGAATTTGCTCAGTGTTTGCTTGATATTTTGCAGAAAGAAGATTTTTTGGACTACGATTTTGAAATCCATGTTGATATTGGGCAGGAAGGTGAAACTCGGGAAATGCTTAACGAAGTTGTTGGTATGATTCGTGGAAGTGGTTTTGATGTAAAGACAAAGCCAGCTTCTTACGGAGCTTCTTCAGTGGCTGATCGTCATGCTTCCTAAGCCCTTTTGTTTAGGGGTTGCTTTTTTTCTGGTATTCTCTAATTAGCCAATGTCACAGTGAGTGATGCGGGGAGCGGACGCTGGAAGTGTTCTTGTGGCGCATTTAGCTTTATATTAAGTTAATGAACTTGGAAAATAATCGACATAAAACAGTAGTTATATGCGGCCCGACTGCTACAGGAAAAACTTCCTTGGGGGTGAAACTTTGCCAACCCTCTATTAGCGGGTTTGCGGGTGAGATTATCTCAGTAGATTCTCGGCAAATTTACAAGGGCATGGACATTGGAACTGGTAAACAAATTGTGAGTGAGCGCTACAAGGCAAAAAAGGAAGATGGTTATTGGGATGTTGAAGATAGGGAAACGGAAGAAGTTGTAAGAATCCATCTTTATGATTTTATTCGGCCTTCTGAAGAGATAAATGCGGTACAGTTTGCGCAGGTTGCTGCTTCAAGAATGGAAAGAGTATGGGCACGAGATAAGATCCCCCTATTAGTTGGTGGGGCAGGTCTATATTTGGAAATTCTTCTGGGTAAGGTGGAGGTAGCAAAAGTTCCTCCTAACCCAGACTTGAGGGAGAATTTGGACAGCTTATCTAATAAGGAGCTATACCAGATTTTGAAAGAGCTAGACCCAGTGAGGGCAAGAACAATAGATAAGAATAGCCCCCACCGGCTGATCCGAGCTATAGAGATCGCGCGAGAAGGAGGAAAACAGGATTCAGGTGCTGTGGAATTTCTTCCTGAGGATATTGATGTTTTGTGGGTGGGATTAAATGCTCCGCGTAAGTTCTTGTACAAAAGAATCGATGAAAGGGTGGTTAGGATGATAGAACGAGGTCTTTTGCAAGAAGTTCAGGATTTAGTTCAAATGTATGGTTGGGAATGTCCTGCTGCAGATTCTATTGGGTACAAGGAATTTAAAGCTTATTTTGAGGGCGAGGCTAGTCTTGAGGATTGTGTGCAGCGAGTGAAGTTTAATACTCATGCCTATGCCCGCCGCCAACTAACATGGTTTCGCAGAAATAAAAAAATAAATTGGTTTAATATAACAGAGCCAGACTTTGAACAAGAGGTAGAGGAGATGGTAAGATTCTACTTGAAGAAGAAATGTAATAACACTTGATTAGACTTACCTACACTTTACCATTCTTTTCACTCGAAAAGAGTTGTTAAGAGTAGTAAAGAAGTAGTAAAGTGTTGTTAAGTAATTATGAGTACTGAAATTCGTATTACATCCAGAGCAATTTTAACCACCCTGCTAGTTCTTTTTGGGATGTGGCTTTTTATTCAGCTTAAAGGCGTCTTCCTAGTTATTTTTGTTGGCGCTCTTTTAGCTTTGGCGTTGGACCCCTTGGTTGATTGGCTTGTGCAACGCGGTTTGCGACGGGACATTGCTGTTTTTGTGGTTATTGTTTTTCTTCTAGCATTCTTTTTTGGATTTGGTGCATTGGGGATATCACCTCTTGTGGAACAGACCTCTCGTTTTATTCAGCAACTTCCGCGCCTCTTAGAGCAGGCCACACAGGCTCCTGGTTCGCCTGAATATCTCCAGCGGTGGGGTGAGCAGCTTGGTGAGCAGCTTGGTACCATCTCTACAGATGTTCTTCGCGTAACGTGGGGCGCTTTTTCCGGAGCATTTTCTGTTACCTCAGCTCTAGTTTTTACTGTTTATATTCTTTTAGATTTGGAAAATCTTAAGCGGCTGCTGAAGTCTCTTCTTAGAAAAGCGGATCACAGTGCAGCTGACAAAATTATTGATGAAATTGAAAGTAAGTTGGGAGACTGGCTACGTGGGGAGATTTTTCTTATGTTTATTATTGGTAGTTTTACTTATCTTGGCCTTTCCTTGCTTAATGTTCGTTATGCATTACCAGTAGCGCTTATTGCCGGTCTTCTTGAAATTGTTCCTATTATTGGACCTATTGTTTCTATTTTTCCTGCAGCTGTGGTTGGCTTTTCTTCCTCTCTTTGGGCAGGGTTTGGAGCAGTGGCTGTAGTTATTCTTGTTCAGCAATTAGAAAATCATGTTATTGTTCCCCGGGTAATGAAAAGTGTTGTGGGTTTCAATCCCTTGGTGACGATGATCCTTCTTTTGGCTGGGGGAAGATTGTTTGGTATTGTGGGTGCTTTCTTTGCTATTCCAACTGCGCTTGTTGCACAGATCCTTCTTGGGCATTTTCTTGATTTATAGAGAAATTAGTAAATAGCTGTAAGTAATTAGTCCGCCAACCGGCGAAGTTAGCTGGTAGGGACTGAAGACTCTATCATCCGTGATCCCCGGTAAGTCAGGGTTGGGATTCCAGAGTAGCAATTTTTAATAGTCTGTTGTTGGTTGCTGATAGCGGAAGGTGGATAGCTGAAAGCTGAACACCGAGGGCTGACAGTTGGTAGCGATGAATAGGCGCGGAAGTTGGGCTTTGTATAGCAAAAAATCGGGAAGTATGTTATAATATCAGTGCTTGGGAAGAAGAGCGGTCGCTCCCGATTCATCGGGAGAGGAAAGTCCAGACTGCAGAGGGCAAGGGATCGGGGCGCAAGCCCCGGCTAGTAACCCGCCTTTTCGGCGGATGAACAGCCGGTGTCCAAAGCTTGAAAAGGCTTCGGAACAGGTGGTGAATTAACACTACCTGAGAGCAACAGAGACGATCTTCTGGCTAAACCACTAACAAGTGACATTTTTTTGACACTTGGGCATGCTGGAAGCTGAAACGGGCAATCCCACCCGCAGCAATCCACGAATCCACGCCCTCCCTAATCCGCTTGGTGGCGGAGGAGGGAACAAGTCTGCCCGGCAATACTCCCTTTGGGAGGGGCGGGACAAGTTGGAGCGCAAAACCCTGTATCGTATGGTACGGGGTAGATAGATGACACGCTAGTTCCGACCCGTCAGTTGGCGGGATCGGGATGAACAGAATCTGGCTTATTCTCTTCCCAAGCATTTTAAACCAAGCTAAAATGCTTGGCCTTTTTTTTGTTAAGGAAATCTTATGTGCTAGGATAAAGTTGACAATGCTTGCCAAAGTTTTTTCTGGGGCAGCGGTAGGATTGGAGAGTGTGCCAGTGGAAGTTGAGGTTGATATTCAAAAGAGAGGCTTACCTGCTTTTAAGGTAGTTGGATTGCCTGATAAAGCCGTGGAGGAGGCTCGGGAAAGAGTTCGTTCTGCCCTTATAAATTCAGGAGCTACCTTTCCCAATTACAAGATAACAGTTAATTTAGCGCCTGCTGATTTGCCCAAGAAGGGCCCTTCTTACGATTTACCCTTAGCTTTAGGTATACTCTTTGCTTCTGGACAATTACAGAAGGATGTGTCGGACTCTCTTGTTATTGGGGAGCTATCTTTAGATGGTTCAGTAAGACATGTTCCAGGTGTGTTGCCTTTGGTGCTTATGGCTAGGGAGGAGGGATTCAAGCGCGTTTTTCTTCCAGCGGATGACGCTGCAGAGGCCGCTGTAATTTCAGGGATCGAGATTTTGCCAGTAGAGACAATTAACGAGCTCTTTTATCACCTACGCGATTTGGAGGAGATAAAGCCATCTCCTCCTGTGGATATATCCAAACTAGTGAGGGAAACCAGTGAGTATGAGTATGATTTTGCGTATATTAAAGGTCAAGAGTCCGCTAAAAGAGCTTTGGAAATTGCAGCTGCAGGTGGCCACAATGTTTTAATGTCAGGACCTCCAGGATCTGGCAAGACTCTATTGGCTAGGGCTTTCCCTTCTATTTTACCTAGAATGACGGAAGGTGAGGCTTTAGAGGTTACTAAAATTTATTCTATTGCTGGTAAGCTTCCTCGGAAAAGTCCCCTCATTTGCCAGCGCCCTTTTCGTTCGCCTCACCATACCACCTCTCGTGTAGGTCTTATTGGGGGTGGAAATATCCCTAGTCCCGGAGAAATTTCTTTGGCCCACCGGGGAGTTCTTTTTCTGGATGAGCTGCCTGAGTTTCCTCGGCATGTTTTGGAAAGCTTGCGCCAGCCTTTAGAAGATGGGGTAGTTACTATTTCTAGAGCTCGTGCTACATCGGCTTTTCCCACGCGGTTTGTCTTGTTGGCAGCGCAAAACCCGTGTCCTTGTGGTTTCTATGGGTGCCCGGATCGTGTATGCACTTGTACACACGCGGAGGTTCGGCGTTATAAGAAGAAGATTTCTGGTCCCTTGCTAGATAGAATTGATTTTTATGTGGAGGTCCCGCGGGTTAAAACTGAGAAACTTTTTTCAAAGGAGGCGGAATCGGGAGAGCTGTCTTCCCTCATTCGAAAGAGGGTTCAAGCTGCGCGTGAGCTCCAACTAGCTAGGTATCGGGAGACGGGTATTAAGTCCAATTCGGAAATGGGTTCTAAAGTGATTCGAAGGTATTGTGTTCTTGAGTCTGAAAGTGAAGCTGTCCTTCGCCATGCAGTTTCTCAGAAGAAGCTTTCAGCGCGTGCTTACCATAAGGTATTGAAAATCTCGCGAACTATAGCGGATTTGGATGGTACAGAAAAGATAGAACCACAACAAGTGGCTGAGGCTTTGAATTATCGACACCGTAGTACTCGGGAATTGATGGCTGCTGGGTAGAGGTGGTATCAAAAATTATGCTTTAGAAGGGTATGCTATCCTCGTCAATGTCTTCGTCTGCAGTTTCTGGTTCTGGTTGCGAAGTGGAGGTCCCACCTTCTTCTTTAGTTGAATCCCCTTTGTTTCTGGGAATAACGAAATTTTGGGCTTGGACTTCGGTTGCGTACCTCTTGCGGTTGTCGTCGCCTTCCCAGCTTCGCGTTTGCAGCCGCCCTTCTACGTAAAGATAATCTCCCTTGGAAATTTGCTCATCAATTATTTCTGCTTGTCGTCCCCAAAACACACAAGTCGTAAATTGCGGTACATCTACCCATTCTTTGTCTTTCTGGTAAGAATACGAGGTTGCAATTCTTAAGTTTAGTACTGCTCTTCCAGAAGGGGTGTAACGCAAGTTAGGATCGTTAGCAGCTCTGCCTAGCAGTGTTACTCTATTAATATAAAAAGCCATAAATTATCACCTCCTTGTCTTTATGAGTTTATTTAAGCATTTAATGTTGAGAATGTATAGACCTTTTTAAAGGGTAACTATCTCGGTAGCTATGGAAAAATTTCGTCACCGAATGCACAGCTGCGGACGGGCGATTCTACTGGCTCTGTAACTAAGCCGGTAAAGTTAGAGACCGGAGCTACTGTTCAAACTCCGATGTTTATAGAAAATGGGGATAAAATTGTGGTGAATACTCAAACTGGTGGGTATGTGCAACGTGTTTAGCTTATTATCTTTTCAAAAAACGGGAGCCACTGCGGTTGTGTAATAGTCAGACAGGCAATAATCAGGAAGATTAACGTTGTTATTAAGAGTGATTTTTTAATATCTTCTCGCACGAAGAAAAAAGAGTTTTCCCCATTATTCTTAACCGTATGGACATTATTTCCGGGGATGTTGTTTGGGGAGGGCGTTGTTTCTCCTTTTGTGGCAGTAGACTTATTCCCTTTAAGTTGGGCTCGGAGTATTTCAACCTGCCTTCGCAACTCTTTTACTTCTTGTTTGTTGTCAGACATACTAGAAAGTATTATAACATGAGTGAGCTGGTTGACATTTTTAAGATGTCTTGCTAGTTTGAGAATGATGAACCCAAATTTTATTCAGACTCTTTGGCAACCCCCTGTTGTTCTAGGTATTTTGGGTCTCGTTTTGGTTTGGGTTTTGGCGCTTACGGTGCTCTATTGGCGAGCTGTGAGGCATTATCACCGATTGACTAGAGAAGTAAAAGGGGTGAATTTGCAAAAGATTTTGGAGGAATATTTGAAGTGGGCAGGTGAAAACACAGAAAATATAAAGCAGCTTTCCGAGCGGTTAGACAGAGTTCAGCAAGATGCTAAATTTCATTTTCAAAGGGTTGGTTTGGTGCGATTTAACCCTTTTGAAGATGCTGGTGGTAACCAATCATTTGCACTTGCTCTTTTGGATGGTGATAATACAGGAATTGTAATTTCTTCTCTCCATGGACGTGAGGTAACAAGAATGTATGGTAAGCCAGTAAAGGAGGGTTTGGAAGCTGGCTATGAATTTTCGGAGGAGGAGAAAGAAGCTATAAAGAAAGCTATTGAATCTTGAAAGTAGTTGTGTACTTGGCTGAGCGCTATTATTATCTAAGACCTCGATAATGAATAAATTTGAAGAATTAAAAATTAGAATTCAGGTTTGGTGGGAAAACGCAACCGAGACCCACCGCTATTTGGTGATAGGTTTGGGAGGTGCTCTGGGATTGGCAATAATCTTATATGCAGGATTTTCTTTTTTCCAAGGGCGAGGCTATAAACTTATAAATCCTTTGGACTCGGATAAATCTTCAGGAGAAGGTGTGCCCAGACCTTTTGCTGAAGGCGAAAGAACGGAGCCAGCGCCCATAAATGGAGTTCTTTATACAGAAGAAGAAGCGAATCTTTTTATGAACCGCCGCCCTTTGGCAGTTATGATTAATAATCATCCTGATGCTCGTCCTCAATTTGGTTTGTCTAAGGCAGACCTGGTTTATGAAGCAGTGGCAGAGGGTGGTATAACTCGGCTTCTGGCCCTTTTCCATGCTCAGGATGTAGATAAGATTGGTCCGGTGCGTTCGGCCCGGGTTTATTATGAGGATTGGGCTGCAGAATTTAATTCCTGGTACGCTCATTGGGGTGGGGCTTATATGGATGCTGATGACAAAGCTAATCAAAATAATCCTAATTATGATTTTACTTGCCACCCCGAGGCAGATTCCTACGCAAAAATTAATAGAATTAATTTGCCCTCTTTGGATCAAATGTGGTTGGGTACTGCTGCTTATTGGCGGGATGACGGGCGTGGTGTGGCCTCGGAGCATACTGGATATACTTCTACGTTCAAACTTTGGCAAGAGGCTCCAAGAAAGTATCCTGGTTGGGAAGGTTACGATAAATTTGAGCAGTGGGAGTTTAAGGACGATAATCCTGCCCAGACTCCCACTGCAACGCAAATAAGCTTTAACTTTTGGGATATTCCTTCCTTTGCTGTGAGGTGGAAGTATGTTCCCGAAGAGAATAACTACCAACGTTATCAAGGTGGAGAGTTGCAGGTTGATGCTGGAGCTGACAGTTCTCCCCTAGTGGCTAAAAATGTTATTTTGCAATTCATGAGAGAAACCTCGTTTAATGATCAGAAAAAGCATCTTAATTATGAGACTATTGGGTCAGGTGATGCCCAAATATTTCTCGACGGGCGAGAGGTTAAAGGAACTTGGGAGAAGAAAGAGATTCGCAAGAGAACAAAATTCTACGACCAACAAGGTAACGAAGTTGATTTTAATCGGGGTCAGATTTGGATTGAGGTTGTCCCTGCTTCAAATATAGAAAATGTGGAAATAAGTTAGGGTGGCGCCCGTACCTTAATGTTTGTGTTTTCTTTTCGTGAAAAGTATAGTAAAGCGTGGTAAGGAATTGCTGAGTATTGTTTAGATTCAGTTTTTGAATGCCTCTTAACTACACTTTACTACTTCTTAACTATACTTAACTATACTTAACGAATACTTGATGCGCTGACTTTAGTTTAAGGTACTCTTGCTCATGTTAGAAGATTTATTTACTTCAAAGGTCCGTGTTGATATGTTAAAACTCTTTCTCTTAGATGTGGAGGAAGAGTACTATGTTCGCGAGATTACGAGGGCTGTGGGTACAGAAATAAATGCTGTTCGACGTGAGCTTCAAAATTTGGAAGATTTAAAATTAGTGGAAAAGTGGCGGAGGGGCAACCGTCTCTACTACAAGATTGTGGCTGATCACCCTTTTTATGACCCTCTGTTGGTGTTGATTGCGCATGAGGCAGGGCTAGGGGGACTCATTGTTAAGCACAAGAGAAAACTAGGTAATATTAAGTATGCATTTATAGCTAAGGCTTTGCCCAAAGGAAGGGTACCGAGTGAGGATGATGTGGACCTGGTTCTTGTGGGAGACATTAATGTAGAGGTTCTTAAACAATATGTTCGCAAGGCTGAGAAAGAGCACGATCACGAAATTAATTATATGGTTCTTTCCGAAACAGAGTTCAATGCCCTAAAGTCTCGCAAAGACGCGTTTATTAGTAAAATTCTTACTATTCCACGGATAATGCTCTTAGGTGACGAGGAAGAGATGGTCGAGTAGTTCCCTAGTGTTTTTTAGGT
>CAZOPS010000006.1:0-27924 GCA_964581885.1 uncultured Candidatus Saccharibacteria bacterium
CAATTGGGGATTGGGAATTGGTGCTTAATTAGTGTAATTAGAAATTAGTAATTAGAAATTTTTAAAAGATGGTTACTTATGCTCGAAGTAAAAATTTACCAATATCTCCGCAAAAAATGGGATTAGTTTTAGATTTGATTCGGGAAAAGGATGTTTCGGAAGCACGAAAAATACTAAAGTTTTCTACAAAAAAGGCAGCTCGTCTTGCCCAGGAAACTTTAAATTCCGCAGTGGCGAATGCCAGGCACAACGAGGGTTTAAAGGAAGATGAGTTGAAGGTAGTAGAAGCTCGGGCAGATAAGGCACCTACTTTGAAAAGGATTCGTCCTCGAGCTAGAGGTCGAGCAGATAGAATTTTGAAAAGAAGAACACATCTTACTATTGGGGTAGCTATAGAGGAAGAATAAGCGCGGATATTTAGATCTGCGTTAATTCCGCAAAACCAATTTAATTATGGGTCAAAAAACACATCCAACAGGATTTAGATTAGGAACAACTTCAGATTGGAAATCACAATGGTTCGAGGAGGACCCAGAGGCCTATGCAGAGAAAGTTTTGGAAGATAGGAAAATCCGTGAGTTTATTCGGGAGAATGTAGGGAGGGCAGGTGTTAGCGAAATAAGAATTGAGAGATCTCTGGATGATATTAAAGTAACCATTAGGGTTGCCCGACCAGGTATGGTAATTGGCCGAGGTGGTTCTAGAATTGAACTTTTGCGAGATGGTTTAGAAGATATTTGTGGCAAGAAGCCGGAAATTTCGGTAGAGGAAGTAAAGGCTCCTGCCCTTTCGGCTGCCTTAATTGCTGAGAATGCAGCTCGGCAGATTGAGCGGCGCCGGTCTCCAATGGGAGTTATAAGTTCACAGGCTAGCAAAGCTACTTATAAGGGAGCAAAGGGAGTAAAGATTCAAGTGCGGGGTAGGTTGTATGGTAGCCAATATGCGCGGAAGGCTGAAGTAACAGAGGGCTCTGTTCCTTTGCAAACAATTCGTGCAAAGATTGATTATGCTTTTGATGAGGCTAAGACTAAGTATGGCACTATTGGGGTTAAAGTGTGGGTTTATTTGGGTGAAGAGGAAATATGAGAGAGGCCTTTTGTGGCCCCACGCCTGCCGAAATCGTTCGCGGTCATTTAGGGTTAAATTGAAAGGGAGGCGAAAATGCTCACTCAGAGATCGAAAGCCTTTTTAGATATGAGGGTAAATTGCTACGGCTTTCGATCTATGTTTTGGACAGGCGCGAGCCCCAAAAGGTCCTTGGCTTGTTCTGGTTTCGAATTTAAGAAGAGATCTAAGTAAGCTGTGTCGTGGGTACGCATTTTCAGGAGCCGCACGCTTGTTTAAAGACTTTTGTGACTGCGTGCTTAGAGAAAAATTTGCTTTTAGTTAGTGTTAATTAATATAATATCGTGGGCAAATTTTTCTATGCTCCTGAAAACGGTACCCTCGCCACATCTTATGTTTGTAATTTGGGCTTTGACATTTGTTTGTTATTTAAAATTTAAAATTGGTAATTTAAAATTTAAAATTGGTAATTTAAAATTTTTTAACTATGCTTTATCCAAAAAAGAGAAAATATAGAAGAGAATTTAGAGGAACGCTTAAAGGTGTGGCCCAAAGGGGCACAACCCTAGCTTTTGGTGATTACGGAATAAAAGCACTTGGTAATGGTTGGATTACTATGCGGCAAATTGAGGCAGCACGCCGAGCAGTAGTTCATTCCACTAAAAGGAGTGGGAAGATGTGGATAAGGATTTTTCCTGATAAGCCTGTTACAGCCAGGCCTGCTGGTATGAGAATGGGTCGTGGTAAGGGACCGGTTGATCATTATGTAGCACCGGTAAAAGCAGGAAGAATCTTGTTTGAGTTGGGAGGCTTGGATGAGGAGACTGCTCGGGAAGCTTTGCGGCGAGCTGCTAATAAACTTCCTATTAAAACAGAGATAGTTACCCAACAGGATTTTATAGTTTAAATTTTAATTATAATGAGCACAACACAAGAATTACGACAAGAGGGCAAGGAAAGTTTGGAAAAAAAGTTGGACGATTTGCAAAAAGAGCTAGCTAATTTACGGATGGAGCATCGAACTGAGGGCCTAGTAGATACTAGTGTTTTAGGTAAGAAGAAGAGGGAGATAGCAACGATAAAAACAGTGTTGAGAGAGAAAGAAATTTTAGAGCAAATGGAGTGAGTTTGGAGTGTTTACTAGTTACTAATTACTAAATTATTATGTTGCAGCCCGGATCTATTCTAAAAGTAGCTGACAATTCTGGAGCAAGGGAATTGAAAGTTATTACTGTCATTGGTTCTAAAAACTGGGCAGGGGTTGGAGATGTGGTTTCTGGTTCTGTACAGGGGGTTACTTCGGGGGAAAGTGACGTGGATGATCATTCAGTTGTACGTGCAGTAGTAGTTCGCACAAAAAAAGAGAAAGGGCGGGATGACGGTTCTTACATTCGCTTTGATGACAATGCTTGTGTCATTTTGGATAAGCGTGAGCACCTTTTGGGAACTCGAGTTTTTGGTCCGGTTGCGAGGGAAGTTCGGCGTGCTGATTTTGTAGACGTTGCGTCTAAGGCGCCAGAAGTTGTTTAGTTTGTGGTTAAAAAATTTTTAAGTATGCCAAAAAAAGTTTTAGAAGGAAAAGTTGTTTCTGACAAAATGGATAAGACTGTAGTGGTTGAGGTTATGCGGACCTTTCACCATTCGCGTTATAAGAAGCGGGTTAAGAAACATAACAAGTATAAAGCTCACGATGAATTGGGAGCTAAAATTGACGATATTGTAAAAATAGAAGAATGCCGGCCTATTAGTAAAGACAAGCATTTTAAAGTAACAGAAATTCTTGTTGAATCTTAAAACTTACGAAAACATTATGAAATTACATTCTGGTGATAAAGTAAAAATAATTTCTGGTAAGGACCGGGGCAAGACAGCTACTGTGGAGAAGGTCTATCCCAAAAAGAACAAAGCCTTGGTACCGGGCATAAATATTGTAAAAAAGCATGTGCCACCTACGGAAGAAACCCCAGAAGGGGGTTATATTGAGAAGTCTTTACCAATTGATGTTTCCAATGTTATGGTGATTTGTTCTGAGTGTAATGAACCCACGAGAATTGGTTTTACTTTTGAGGGTGGTAGGAAATTGCGCAAGTGTAAGAAGTGCGGTTCTGTAATGGAGTAAATTTTTAATTATGAATCTTGAGGAACGTTTTAAAAAAGAAATAGTTCCGGATTTGCAAGAGAAGTTAGGAGTATCAAATGCTCTGGCTGTGCCACGGCCAGAAAAAATTGTGGTTAATATGGGTATTGGAGCTGCAAAAGATGATGAAGATTTGCTGGAAGAAGCAAAGAGGGAACTAACCCACATTACAGGACAAACTCCTAATATTAGGCGAGCGAAATATTCTGAGGCTGGTTGGGGCATTACTAAAGGTGACCCTATTGGACTTGCGGTTACTTTGCGAGGTTCAAGAATGTGGTCCTTTTTGGATAAGGTTGTGAAAGCAGCCTTACCGCGAGTGCGGGATTTTCAAGGGGTGAAGAGAGACGCTTTTGATGGACACGGTAACTATTCTTTAGGTTTTAGAGATCATACTGTTTTCCCAGAGATGGATGCAGATGAGGTGGATAGGTCTAAAGGTATGCAGGTTACGATAGTTACTAGCACGGAGAATGACGGGGAGGGATATGCTTTACTTAAAGCATTGGGCTTCCCTTTTCAGAAAGACGAAGAAAGGGATTAGATCAGATTCCGTACCGGTGTGAATCGGCAATTATCAGTGTGAATCAGTGGTATTACCATGGCTAGAAAAGCATTAGAAGAAAAACAAAGAAAAGAAAAGAAATATGATACGCGTGAATACACGCGCTGTAAGCTTTGTGGGCGAGCGCGCGGTTATATGCGTGATTTTGGCATGTGTCGGATTTGTTTTAGGGAGTTGGCGCTGAAGGGCGAATTACCCGGTGTGAAGAAAGCCAGCTGGTAGAAATAAAAATGGATACTATAGGAAATATGTTGGCAAAAATTAAAAATGCGCAGGCGGTAAGGAAACCAAAAGTAGAGCTTTCTTATTCGCGAAATCGAGAAGCAATTGCCAAGGTTTTGGAGGATCATGGCTATCTTTCTGATGTTCGAGTGTATAAGCCGAAGGGAAAAAGTTTTAAAATGCTTTCGCTGGATTTGAGATATATTGGTGGGAAGCCGTTTATTTCTCAAGTACGGAAAATCTCTAAGCCTGGGCAGAGAATATACTCTTCAGCAGAAAAATTGCCCCAAGCTCTAGGTGGTAAAGGTTTGGTAGTGGTATCTACACCGCAGGGTGTTATGAGTGGTAAAGAAGCAAAAAAGAGGAATTTAGGGGGGGAAGTTATTTGCGAAATTTGGTAGAGGGCGATGGTAATACGGTAGTAATACAAATTGTATTACTGTTGTTTTACGCGATTCTGATCGCAGTTTAACGCAGTTTCTGAACTGCAAGTTACGCGCTGGAGGCGCATTATTATGTCACGAATAGGAATACAACCAATACAAATTCCAGAAAATGTGGATGTAGAGATTGAAAATGCGCAGGTGATAATTTCTGGTCCCAAGGGGAAGGTGTCTGTTCCTTTTCGGCCCGAAGTTGGGGTAAGGTTGGAGGGTGATCAGCTGATTGTGCAGCGAAAATCTCCTTCTCGTTTTGCTCGGGCTTTGCATGGAACTGTTAGGGCTAATCTCGCTAATGCAGTAGATGGAGTTCAGGAAATGCACGAGAAGGATCTTGTCATAGAGGGTTTAGGATACAGGGCAAGGAAGCAAGGAGATAAACTTATTTTGGAGGTTGGATTTTCCCACCCAGTTAGTTTTACTATTCCTGAAGACTTAGAAGTTGAGGTAGAAGGGAAGAGTGAAATATCAATAAAGGGCGCGGATAAGGCTCAAGTTGGGAAGTTTGCAGCGGAGATACGTGCTGTGCGCCCCCCTGAACCTTATCAGGGAAGGGGAATTCGGTATAAGGGAGAAGAGGTTAAGAGGAAGCCGGGTAAGGCTGCTAAGATGGGCGAAGGTTTTGGTATGTAAAATTTGGAACTATTATTACAATGATTATTAGACGTTATAAACACAATAGGGATAGGCGGAGGCAACGGATTCGCGGTAGGATTCAGGGAACATCGAAGAAACCGCGTCTATCGGTTTTTAAGTCGAACAAGCACATTTACGCTCAATTGATAGATGACACGGTGGGTGAAACTCTTGTTGCCGCATCGGATTATGATTTGGAGGGCAGTGGTAAAAATAAGGTAACTGCTCGTGAAGTTGGACATGAATTGGCAAAAAAGGCTAAGAAGAAAGGGATTGAAGAAATTGTTTTTGACCGCAGCGGTTACCTCTACCACGGTCGGATAAAGGCCATAGCAGAAGGAGCGCGGGAAGGGGGCTTAAAGTTTTAACTTATTATTATGGGAAAAAGAAACCAAGAAGAACAAAAAGAATTTGAAGAAAAAGTGATTGAGATTCGCCGGGTTTCCAAGAAAACAGAAGGCGGTAACCGGTTTAGGTTTACGGCTTTGGTTGCAGTTGGAGACCGTAAGGGCAGAGTAGGTATGGCTTTGGGAAAAGCTCCTGGTGTACGACCTGCCATTAACAAGGCTGCAGCTAAGGCAAAAGAGAATTTGCAGGAGGTGGAAATGGAGAATGGCACTATTCCTTTTGAAATTCGGGTAAAGGAAGGAGCTGCGGACATTTTGCTTCGCCCCGCACCTCCCGGAACCGGAATTTCGTTGGGTGGTGCTACGAGGACAATTGCGGAGTTGGCTGGAATTCAGGACATTACTGGAAAGATTTTGGGTACCCGGAATAAGTATTCTAACGCTTTAGCAATGTTCAGTGCTTTGGAAAGGATTAGAGAACTTTCTCGTAAATATGAAGCTAAATAAGCTACCCAAAATTGAAAGAAAGAAGAAAAAACGCGTCGGTCGTGGTTACGGTAGTGGCAGAGGTGGTCATACTACTGGTCGTGGTCAAAAAGGTCAGAAAGCCCGTTCGGGGGGAAAAGCAAAAAAGCCGCGGGACTATGGCAAGAAAAGGGGTTTTGAACCCCCCAACAGGAAAGAACCCGCTACTTTAAATGTTTATAGACTGAACGTGTTTTCGGACGGAGCTGTTGTTGATCCTGATGCATTGGTTGAAAAGGGCTTATTGGAGAAGGTTCCAAGAGATGGAATAAAAATATTGGGTAAGGGTCAGTTGGAAAGAAGTTTAACAATTGAAGGTGTGGGTGTGTCAAAAAGAGCAAGGGAAAAAATAGAAGCTGCGGGGGGAGAAGTAAAGAGCTAGTTATAGAGGGCATTACTTGGCTTAGTTTGTAAATGCATTATTTAAGGATTAAATGCTGGAAAAAATTACTACAGTTTTTAAAATAAAAGATCTTCGGCGAAAAATTGTTTTTACCCTTTTTATCCTCGTTGTTTTTAGGTTAGCTGCTAACATTCCCGTACCCGGTGTGGATAGGACAGCATTGCAACAGCTTTTTCAAGCTAGCGAGTTGTTAGGCCTTTTGGACATGTTTTCGGGGGGGACTATGCAGCAGTTTTCTATTGTGACCTTGGGGTTAAATCCGTTTATAAATGCATCTATTATGATGCAATTGCTTACTGTTGTTTTTCCAAAGTTGGAGGAGCTTTCTAAGGAAGGTGATTACGGAAGAGCAAAGATTGAGCAATATACAAGGTTCTTAACTGTGCCCTTGGCGCTTGTTCAGGGGTTTGGTATGTACAGCTTATTTAGGCGGCAGGGGGTCTTGCCTACCCTTTCTGTTTTTGCTTTAATTTCACTGGTTGTCACCTTGGTGTGTGGAACAATGTTTTTAGTGTGGCTTGGGGGTCTTATCTCGGAGTATGGACTTGGAAATGGCACATCAGTAATTATTCTAGCTGGTATCTTGAGCCGGATACCTTTAAATGTGGTTCAGATTACCGCTACTTTACAGGGGAGTGATATTTTTGCCTTCTTGGTATATTTGGCATTTATTCTGGCGAGTTTTGCGTTGGTGGTTGTTGTAAGTGAGGGGACACGGCGGATACGTGTGGAATACGCACGAAGGTCTCGGGGTAACAACTCAACAAGAGCCCAAAATTATATTCCATTGAGGGTTAACCAAGCAGGAATGATTCCTATTGTGTTCGCAGTTTCACTAACGTTAATCCCCTCTTTGGTAGGTCAGTATGTAGGGGAAACTTCCCTACCCCTGCTTAATTCTATGTTAGGTACCTTTACAAGGCTTTTTAATCCTGATTCTCCAGGTTACAACCTGGTTCTATTCGTTCTGGTGGTGGGGTTTACTTATTTTTATACTGCTGTTACTTTTGATCCTGGTAAAATTGCAGAGGATATTAAAAAGCGTGGTGGTTTTATTCCTGGTATCAGGCCTGGTAAAGCTACTGCAAGTTATTTGGAATGGGTTTTGGTAAGGATAACTTTAGTTGGGGGTATTTTCTTAGGTCTGATGGCAATATTGCCGGGTCTCTTGCGCGCACTTACTGGTATCTCAGGTACCATTATTCAGGGTTCGGGGTTGTTGATTGTGGTCTCTGTAGTACTGGATGTTTTGAAAAAAGCTGAAGCACGGATGGTGATGAGTGACTACGACGGGTTTCTAACATAAAGTGGTAAGAATGTTTATAAATATCAGCGTAAATCGGCTATCATCAGCGGGAATCAGTGAGTTATACAGATTTACACCGGCTATGGCTGATTATCGCTGATAAGAAAACTATGATACTAGATAGAGCTAAGAAACTATATAACTTAAAAAAGAAGGCAGATAGGATGAAGAAGAAAATGCGCAAAATTGAGGTGGATATGGAAGTTGGTAATGTAAGGATTGTGATGAGGGGAGATCAAAGTGTGAAATTAATAGAAATAGATGGAAAGAGAGCGGAGGATGTGGAAAAGGCCCTGAACAAGGCATCTAACAAGATTCAGAAGAAAGTGGCAAAGAAGATGCAGGGGCAGATGGGGGATTTGGGGATACCAGGGTTGTAATGTTTTACTATGGCTGTGTTTGTGGGTGTGTTTAGTTATCTTTAAGAGTGTTAAGTGTAGCAAAGATTAGTAAAGTAGTTGTAAAGTGTTGAGGAGAATTTGTATGCTGCCACTTTGTTAACTCGTTAAGAGTTAAAGAGTTAAGTGTCAAAAAGAGGGGAAAAGCTAGGGTTGAATACTTAACTTTTTAACGGTTTAACGTAAGCGCAGTGAGCATTTGACGTGATCCCGATTAATCGGGTGAACTTTTTACGCGAGCTCTTGCGAGCATTTAACGGTTGTGGAATTAGCTTTATAGTTATTAACAAGGTGTCCTAGCGATTTGTCTTACTTATGAATATAGTAATAATGGGCCCACCGGGGTCGGGAAAATCTACCCAAGCAAATCTTTTAGCTGAGGATCTAGGTATACCTCACATTTCTACGGGAGTTATATTTAGGCAAATTGAAAAACAAGATTCTGACTTAGCGCAGAAAGTTTCTAGCTATTTAGAAGAAGGTCAGTTTGTACCTGACAATATTGTTCAAGAAGTTTTGGAAGAGGAGCTTTGCAAAGATGTTTATTCAGGGGGTTTTGTGCTGGAAGGCTATCCTCGTAATCTATGGCAAGCGGAAAACGCACCTTTTCAAGTGGATAGAGTTTTTTATCTAGAGGTTTCTGATGAGGAAAGTCTGGAAAGGCTTCTTAAGCGCGGTAGGGCTGACGATACAACGGAAATTATTAGTAAGCGTTTGGACGATTATCATCAGCTTACAGAACCAGTTTTGGATTTTTATGAAAAGAGTGAGCTGTTGGAAAGGGTAGATGGTGAACGTCCAATAGAGGAAATTTTTCAGGACCTTCTTGCTCGTGTTTCTTAATTTGAGCTTGTTTTTGTGTGTAGGTAATGAGTTAGTGGAGAAACCAAATTGTAATGATTGTAGTTAAATCGGAAAAAGATATTGAAAAGATGGCGGAGGGAGGTCAGATAACTGCTAAGGTTCGGGAAGAAATTTTGAAGAGTGCAGTTCCGGGGACAAAAACCTCTGAATTAGAGTCATTAGCTGTGGCTAGAATCAAGGAATTAGGTGGGGAATCTGGTTTTATGAGAGTTCCTGGTTATGATTATGCAACTTGCGTAAATTTAAATGCGGGGTTGGTTCATGGAGTTCCTTCGGAAAAGGTTGTCATAAAGGAGGGCGACGTGTTTACAGTTGATTTGGGCACTTTCTATAAAGGTTTTCACACAGATGCGGCGTGGACGATAATCAGTAAACAGTTATCAGTTAACAGTGATCAGTCAGGAAAGAAATTCGAGGAGAAGAGGAGGTTTCTGGAGGCAGGGAGAAAGGCTTTGGAAAAGGCTACAAAACAATGTGTTCCCGGCAATTTTGTGGGAGATATATCACATGCAATTCAGGAAACTGTGGAGGGCTCTGGTTATAGTGTTATTCGCGCTCTGGTGGGTCATGGGGTGGGAGAAGACTTGCACGAGGCTCCCCAAATACCCTGTTTTGGTAGGTCGGGGACGGGATCTATTTTGAGAGCTGGTATGGTTTTAGCTGTGGAAATACTTTATGCCAAAGGAGGTTCTGCAATTGAAACTCTAGACGATGGTTGGACTATAAAAACTAAGGACGATTTATCTTCAGCGCTTTTTGAAAACACTATTGCAATAACTAAAAATGGTCCTGAAGTGCTAACACCGAATCCAAAACTGTAATGGAACGTTTATATTTTTGACTTTTAAACAGTTTAACGTGAGCGTAGCGAGCGCTTTATACTTAACGTGAGGGCCGAAGCCCGAACAAGTTACAGCGGAAGTTCTGACGAAGCGTCGCACCTCCGGTGCGGATTGACTCTCTATGGGTTCTTGTGATAAGATAAGCACTGAGACTCCCATAGGGGAGTGTTTATTATGCCTAAAAAAGATCTTATAAAAAAACGTGGTACAGTGGTTAAATCCTTGCCCAATGCTACTTTTGAGGTTGAATTGGAAGACGGTTCTAAGGTTTTAGCCCATACCTCGGGAAAGATGCGTCGGTACAAAATTAATATTTTGCCGGGAGATGAGGTTGATTTGGAAATGAGCAAACACGACACGAGCAGGGGGAGAATTGTTTACCGCTACAAGTGACTAGGAGTGGTGTGACCTGGAAACACGACACGGAAGTGGGAGTTTTTTAAGCAGGGAAAAGAGCTGGGAGTTAGAAGAATTGCAAATTACCGATTTTAAATGATTTTTATTAATTATCAGCGTAGTTCTGACGGAGCGGAATATCGTGAGGACCCAGTTCCTTCTGATTATCAAGAATCTGGGGACGAGCAAATATCGTAGCTTCTGAGCTACAAATTTCGCGAGCGTTAGCGAGTATACTTATGAAAGTGAGGTCCAGTGTCAAGAAAATTTGTAAAAAGTGTAAAATTGTCCGTCGAAAGGGCAGGGTATACGTTATTTGTGAGAATCCTAAGCATAAACAGCGGCAAGGTTAAGGGAGATTCTCACGGACTTGAAAGAGGATTAACACGGAAGGGGATTTATTCTGTGATAATCTTGTCTTTATTCAGTGATAATCGGTTTTTTAACTTATGGCAAGAATAGCAGGTGTTGAGATACCAGATGACAAAAAAATAAAAGCTGCTCTTACTCGCATAAAGGGGATTGGTAGGTCCTCTGCTGTTCGTATTTTGAAAAAGGCAGGGGTAGATAAAGAGCTGCGTACCAAAGATGTTGCACCGGATGACTTGGCAAGAATCCGTAAGGAAATTGATGAGAATTATACTGTAGAGGGAGCACTAACTCGGCAAGTGCGGCTGAATATTAAAAGGCTTAAGGATATTGGTTCTTATCGGGGGGAGAGGCATGAGCAGGGTTTGCCAGTGCGCGGCCAGCGTACTAAGACCAATGCGCGCACTCGTAAGGGTAAAAAGCAAACTGTTGGTGGGACTGGAACAATTCGCGAAAAACACTAACTTGTATTTTTATTTTCCGCGCCCTCGCGAAGTTATCGAATTTAAATATTTTTTTCTATTTGGCTGGATGCCGAGGGCTGAAAGCTGATATCTGATTCATTATGGCTAAGAGGAAAAACACAAAAAAGAATAAAAAGAAAAGTCGAAGAAAGTTTCCTGCTGAAGGGAAAGCTTGTATCACAGCTACTTTTAATAATACTTTAATTACTATTACTACGCCTTCTGGGGATAAGGTGTGTAGTGCCAGTGCGGGAACAGCAGGGTTTAAAGGTACTAGGAAGTCTACTCCCTTTGCTGCTTCTCAGGCAGCTCGTCAGGTTGCGGAGGAGGCTACAAACAAAGGTGTGAAGGAAGTACATGTCTTTGTTAAGGGACCGGGAATGGGAAGAAATACAGCTATCAAATCTCTGGAAGCCGGTGGTTTGGAAGTTTTAACTATTAAAGATATAACACCAATACCACACAACGGCTGTAGGCCGAAGAAGAGGCGCCGGGTGTAAAATGAAAGGCTCCTGGCTGCAGGGCTTTGGGGGAGATGCCAGTGGTGTTTCTTTTTACACTCGAAAAGAGTGGTAAAGGTTTGTTAAGAAGTTGTAAAGTATTGTATTTTCAATACTTAGCTAGTCTTTACCATTCTTTACTGTACTTTACGCGTTGAATATGCAAGAGATTAGTATTTTCAGTAGATTGTTACGCACAGTTTTGCTAAACAATGAGTCGATATACTGGACCAAAATGTAAAATATGCCGGCGTGAGGGGGAAAAACTTTTCCTCAAGGGGGAGAAGTGCGA
This sequence comes from uncultured Candidatus Saccharibacteria bacterium, assembly GCA_964581885.1. Lineage (GTDB taxonomy): Bacteria > Patescibacteriota > WWE3 > JAUXAW01 > JAYEID01 > JAYEID01. Next base: position 11,772 of record CAZOPS010000006.1, read on the forward strand.
GAGCCGTAAGTGTCCCTTTTTTCGGCGCCAGCAGGCCCCGGGGCAGCACGGGGATTCGCGCCGTCGTCTAAGTGAATATGGTCAGCAACTTCGTGAGAAGCAGAAAGTGAAGCGGCTTTATGGTGTTTGGGAAAGACAGTTTAAGCGCTACTTTAAGGAGGCGGAGAAATCGGGAGAGGATACTGGTAAAGTTTTGTTAAGAAGCTTGGAGAAGCGGTTGGATAACGCTGTTTATCGCGCTAATCTTGCAGCTTCACGAAGTCAAGCTCGGCAATTAGTTGTTCACGGAAAGGTTACAGTTAATGGCGATTTGGTTGATAGACCTTCCTATCTAGTTTCTCCTGGGGACGAAATTGCAGTGGAAAGTGTTCCTTCCAGTGTGCCTGAGAGGCAAACGCCCAAATGGATAACAGTGGATAGAAAGGCGGGAAAGGCAAAAATTACTAGAGAGCCAGAAAGAGATGATATTGGTGCTGATATTGATGAGAGCATGATAGTGGAGTTTTACTCGAGATAATAACTGTTATTTTCAGCTTTATTGATAACTAAACTTTCGAAAGGGGGTTTGAAAATGTTAGATCCAAAAAACGTTTCTCTTATAGTTGAAGATGAAGAAGAAACTTCAGCACGGTTTGTAGTACGCCCGTTGCCGGCTGGTTTTGGTCGTACTGTGGGTAACTCTTTAAGGAGAGTTCTTCTTTCTTCTATTGAAGGTGCTGCGGTAACAGAAGCGCGTTTTTCTGGTGTTCCGCATCAGTTCACGGCTATTGATGGAGTTAAAGAAGATGTGGTGCGGCTTATTCTCAATTTGAAAAAATTGCGTCTTCGAATTGAAGGCGAAACTACTGTTGCACTAGGCATTTCGGTGGAAGGGCCAGGTGAGGTTACGGCTGGAGATTTGAAAGTACCCGCTGGCGTAGAAATAATTAATAAAGATTTGGTTTTAGCTACGCTAACTTCTAAGGGTGCAAAATTGGAAGCAGAGTTCTTAGCAGAAAGGGGATATGGTTTTGTACCTTCGGAGGAAAGAGAGAAGTCTCGTGTTGGTGCTATTCTCTTGGACGCTGCCTTCTCTCCGGTAAAAAATGTTTCCTACAGGGTGACAAAAACACGTGTAGGAGAGCTTTCCAATCTGGATTCATTGGAAATGGAAGTGGAAACCGATGGGACTATTTCTCCGCGCGAAGCTTTCTTAGAGGCGACTGAATATTTAATGAAGTACTTTTACCGGCTTACTCAAGGGGAGCAAGAGGTGAAATTAGAAGAGGAAGAAAAGGAGCCAGTAATGACAGAAGAGGAGAAGCAACATCCTTTAGAGGATCTGGAACTACCAACCCGAGTAACAAACAGCTTGAAGGCTGGGGGTGTTAAAACTTGTGGGGATTTGATGGGTATTATTTGGGACGAGGGTTACGAGGCATTGAAGAATATTCCCAAAGTTGGGGAAAAATCAGTAGAAGAAATAAGGAAGAGAGTTAAGGAGCGTGGGTGGGTAGAAGATGCGAATTGATGCGAATTGGAATAGCAAATTGATGCGAATAAGAATTGGGATGGCAAGTTAATGCTAATAAGAGTTGATATTGCGAATCTGTGCAAAATATATAGCGACCTTCAGGTCGCGATCAAATCGCAGCGTGAACGCTGCTATTACAAACGGAAATAGCGAGCTTCAGCTCGCGCCTCCGGGACTATCTTTTACGCGGTTCTGATCGCTCTTTACGCGAGCTCTTGTGAGCATTTAACGTGTGCATAGAAAGATAAGTTATCGGTTCAGCAGTTGATTGATTTTTTATCGATGAAGCAGTATAAACTCAGCCGCAAAAAAGCGCACCGCGAATCATTACTTTCCAATCTTGCTCGGGAATTAGTCGAGCACGGGAGAGTGAAAACAACTTTAGCTAAAGCAAAGGCGTTGCGGCCTAAGATTGAGCGAATGGTAACTAAAGCAAAGCGTGGGAAGAACAGCGATTATCGCGAGTTGCTTAAATTTTTCCGTTCAAAAAAGTATGTTGATCAAATGATTAAAGATATTGCTCCTCGGTTTTCAGATCGAAAGGGGGGCTATACTAGGGTTTTAAAACTTGGGCCGCGGGCAAACGATAGGGCGGAAACAGCTTTGATTGAATTTGTGGAGGATACAAGTCAAAGCGAGTAGAAGGTTAAACAGCAATGAACGCTACGAAAACTTATACAACAAAGGAGTCTGATATTGAACGCGCGTGGCATCTTTTTGATGTTAAGGGGAAAGTTATAGGTAGAGTGTCCTCGCGAATAGCGCCCTTGCTTATGGGTAAGCATAAGCCAAAGTACGCGCCTTATCTTGATATGGGCGATTTTGTGGTAGTTATCAATGCTAAGGATTTGGAAATTAAAGGGAAGAAAGAGAAGAAAAAAGTTTATTACCGTCATTCCCAGTATCCTGGCCATTTGAAGCGGGAGACACTTGGAGAGCTTATGGAACGGGATCCAACAGAGGTTATTCGGCGGGCAGTTAAAAGAATGCTCCCTGCTAACAAACTAAGGGACAGCCGAATGAGCCGGTTAAAAGTTTATGCGGGTGAAGAACATCCTCACCAAGCTCAGCTTGGAAATAATAAATGATAAATGTTTGGAGCTTGAAGTTTTGAATTTGGTGCTTAACTAAACTATGTCTAACAACAATGAAAATAAACAATTTTATAGAGGCGTAGGTAGAAGAAAGACTTCTACTGCTGTGGTTCGTCTTTTTGACGAAAGAGGAGAAATTTCGGTCAACGGTATGCCTATTTCAGAATATTTTCCTGGTGAGACAGCAAGAAAGAAATATATGAGGTCCTTTGAAGCATGCGGAATGACTAACAAGTTTAGCGGTGACATAAAGGTAAGCGGTGGTGGTACTACAGGACAGCTAGAAGCAGTAATTTTGGGCACTGCCCGAGCGCTTCTTACATACGACGAAGACCTTAAGGATGCACTTAAAAAATACGACCTACTCACGCGGGATCCCCGAATGAAAGAGAGGAAAAAGGTTTACCATCGAGGCGCGCGACGTAAGCCCCAATTCTCCAAGCGCTAAAAGAAGACCAGTTTATATCTATTATAGAATTAAGTTTCCCCCGTCAACTTGACCTTAAGACACTTTTGTGTTATAAGTTATATGGAACTTGCCCCAGACAACCTACTTATTGCAGTTTGTTTTAACAAGTCAGGTCCCACTCAGCGACCTGCATGATTTTTTTTAGTTAAGAATGAGAGCATGATGGTCTCTTGGTAACCCCCTTGTTGGAGGGGGTAAGCGCACTTTAATCTAGGATCTAAAATAGATAGAGAGGGAGGTTGGAAATGGCGGAAAAAAAGAAGTTGGCCTGGAATAAGCTTGTTTTAATCCTTGGCCTCGGGGCATTAGCTCTGGTGATGGTTGTGGGCAGTTCCATGGCTCGGGGTTACCACAACTCCGTGGCCGCTGAACGGCTCCGGGCAGAGGGTGAACGGCTTGAGGCAGAAGCCGAAAAATGGCGCGGGCGCGCCGATTCGTATAAAGCCGAGGCTGAGTTTTGGCAGGGTCGCGCGTCTGCTTACCAAACCGAAGCGGAGAAGTGGAGGGGTGTTGCTGTCTCCCTAGCGGCGCTGACCGAGCCTTTGGCAGCCGCAGTGGCGGTTATTCTTGCTATAGCTGTTTTGATCCTTGCTGTAGGGGGAGCAGTTGGTCTCTCCCGCATTGGTTGGGGGTTTGGACGGGGGAGCGAAGCGCAAATGCACGCTCGGGCACAAATGATTCGGCCTGAGCCCGCCTCCCGTGAGAAAGATACCGTTCCCTCGGAGTACCAGGCGCCTCCGGATTCTGCTGTGCGCAGCAGGCTGGAAGACTTGGGTTACGGAGTGGGGGGTAGTGATGGCTAGTAGAAGGTGCGGATTGGTCCTTGCTCTTTACTGTGTAGGTGCTCTGGCAATAGCTGGATTTGCACTTACACATGCTCAGGCGGTTGTTGCCAGTGCCGCTACCGATCCTCCGGTTAGTACCAAAGAAGCCTCTCTCCCGACAGAAACGGAGGCAGAGGCCTCAGAAGTATCGGCGCCGGAAGACCAGCCTTCTGCAGAGGGGGCTGTAGAGACAGAAGCGGCGCTAGAAACGGAACCGGCAGAACCGGAAGAAGAGGTTTCAGAGGGCTTACCTTTGGAAGGGCAAAATGAGGCAAATTCGGAACAAGACGATCCGGATCTGCATGTAGAAGGTCTGTCCTCCCGGTGGCCTCCGGAGATCCTTGCCTTGGGGGAGATAATCGTTGAGGCCGCAACGAATTTCGGGCACGACCCGGACTTGTTTGCGGCACTGGTGAAGACTGAGAGTTGGTTTTCACCGGAGCGTTGCCCGCAGGGGAGACCCGATTTGTGGGGTGAACCCGGGACCAAACGCTATAGCGAGTGCCAGACGGCGTGGAAATTGTGTCCGGAAGGGCCATCCAGCTCTTCGTGTAAATCAGTAGCCGGGGCAATAGGTCCTGCGCAGGTCATGCCGTATCATTTTTCCCCTTGGGAAAACGGGCGTGACCTTGAAACAAATATTCATCGCGGAGCGGAAATTCTCCGCGATTATACGGATAGGAAAGGTGGCAATATCCGAACGGGCCTTGCTGCCTACTACTGTGGTCCCAACAAGGCCACTTATCCTGCGCACTGCTGGTCGTATGTGGAGAAAGTCATGGATTACTTTGAATCGCTACAGCAGTGACGAGTTTTTGTAGTACTTTTGGGAGACGAGTGTTTGGTTGGTTCGTAAACCAATACTCGTCTCCTTTTCTGATTGGTTTAGGGGTAATTCTATTACAAACCTTGTTGTTTTAGTGTACACTTAACTTACGAATATATTATTTTCCATTTACATTTTTACTTGTTGGGGTTTTAACAAGTAAAGGTATAAGTGAAGGATATGTATAAGAAGTGAGGGGAGGTTACTACTAGGAGGTGAGAGATGCACAATTACAATGTACCGTCCAAAGTAGCAAACGTTGCGGTTCCCGCTGCGCTTTTTGCAGAAGCTGTTCCCTGGTGAAACCCGGTGGGCAGTAGCTTTGCAGATAGGGATTTTTATTTTTGGTGTGGTCTACTTTGTGGGCCATATCGTGGCTTGGAAGCTCGTTCCGTAATACAGCAACAAAGGAGATACAATGGACAACTGGTTGGAGGTTCGTTGCACTAACGATGTTCCGGTTGAATTTGAGTGTGCGGGAGAGAGGCCTTTAGATTTGTGGAAGAAGTTTTTGTCTTCCCTAGATCGCATGCGGTTGCCTCAAGCTCAAGGAAGTTCGGCAGAGATTCGAGAGCCGCAGGAGCTGGTTTGTAAGATCCTGTGGAGGGCTTACTGTGTCTGCGGAACTTCGGATCCGTGGGAGATGTACGAAGCAATTGACCTTGTTCTTGAAGGGTTACGGGCGGATGACGTTTTGGATTTCCAGCAGACAATCAGGTTGTACGAACCAAGTGAGCTGCCCGAGCCTTTGTCGTTTTGGGTTCGTGTAGAATCATTGTACGATCCGGAGCCGATAGGGTTGTTGGAGGGGGGTGTAGGCTATCCCCCGGTGTTGATGGACCCCGCGCAAAGGGCTGAGGTAGCCAGTTGTTATGCGGGATGTGAGGCGGAAGAATTGCCCTCGGCGCAGCCGGGAGGGTTTTGGGAATGACTGATATTTCCAATCTTTCTTACGGAGCACTGAGGTTGTTGGTAGAGCTCCTCCAGAACGGTAGTCGGAAGGAATTTCAACTTAACCTTCCGGAGACTGCGCTAGAGTTGGTTCGGGGCGGGTTTGTTCAGGCGAACGGTAGTTCGATTGTTATCGTGCCGGACGAGAAGGAGAGGCTTTGTTCGCCTTCGAACTGGTGCGCGCTGAATGAGATTCTATTGCGTAAGGAGCCGTAATTTGTACCTCCTTGCCTCCGGAGGAGAAAAATGAAAATAATGTGCTCGTTAGATCGAGGGAAAAGCGTTCAACGCTTTGGAGGCTCCCTCGAACTATTTCATTTTTGGGTGTTGGCTCTCACGAACGCAAGGGAGGTGTATCGTATGACGTGCGCCGAGAGCTTCTGCTCAAGGACGAGTTGTGAAACCTAGGTGTTTATGATCTTTATAAATACCAGCTAGTTAGGTTTCCGCTCGTCCTTTCTTTTTGCACTTATCTATTTTTGGTGTGGGTTAAGGCACTTTTACGTAATATTTATTTCTTGTTCTTTGCGCTTTCTCGATGTTATGCTAAAAATGACTAAAGCAGGTTTTCGAGAAATTCGGGGGGTTGCGTACTGCAAAAGAGAGGTATTTGGAGTGGGAGTATATAGTGAAAGGAGAAGGGCGTGCTTAACACGGGATCTATATTAGTAGCACTGGGTTTGATGGAAGGGCCTGAAAAGTCAAAGCACAAGGCGTTGTGTGTTCGCTGCCGAGGTGTAGAGGCTGCGGAAAACAGCAAGTATTGTTCACATTGTATTAAGGCTATAGAGCACAACAAGAGACGCTTGCGAGAAGACCCCGCTACCAGCGAAAAATGATCGTGAAATGCGATACCCTCTTTTGGGAGCTGCCTAGTCCGGGGGATTGGATATTGGGGAAACGGGTATCTATAATCTTTTCGAAGGATGAGTTCGTGAAGTTTAAGGTGGTTGTTTGTAAACACTTGCCGCTAGACTTCAGGTCTTACCCTTTCTTTTTTATTTGCGGAGGAGTCTTGGAACCTAAGTGTTTGGTCGTTACAAACACTTGCCGCAGGATTTCAGGCTCCTTCTTTCTCTTTTGTGTAGTATACCAATAAACTAAATTATTGGTATACTGTGAAGAGCACGTATTGCTCATACGCTAGTGTATCAAGTGTTTGCAATTATTGCGGATTTCGTTGTTTTCTTGTAAAATATAGTTACTTTCTGGCCCTGCTGATGACTGAAAACTGAATAATGTTTGCTGATTTCGGGGTGTAGTGTAGAGGCCAACACGCTGTCATGGGGTGGCAGAGATCCCGGGTTCAAGTCCCGGCACCCCGACCATCGCGTGATAAATTTGCGGAGCAAATTTAAACGCGATTTATCGCGTTAATCTTTGTAGATTTCACGTGATGAGCCGCGTTTATTCTTATATCACGCGGCCACGTATATATGTTTTACGTTTATGTACTCGAGAGCTTAAAGGATTGTTCTCTTTATATAGGTTCAACAGAAGACTTAAAACGGAGAATCAAAGAACACAATTCAGGGGAATCACGCTTTACTAATCAACACCGTACTTACAAGATTATTTGTTATATAGCATTGCCTTTAAGGTCTGATGCTGAGCGTTTCGAAAAATACCTCAAATCCGGTTACGGTAGACGGACTTTAAAGAAAAGGCTTCAGGATTATTTTGGAGACTAATTTCCACCAATTCTTCTGTTTCGTTTTTTCTGAGTTACAGTAACATTTGATACCTGATAATAATTTGACTAGGGGTTGTTTTTTTGTTACTTTTAAGGTGGTTTTGGAAATGATTATAGCGTGAGTTAAGGAGGTTGTGAGATGGCTAGTCTTGACAGTTGGTTGGAAAGTGTATATAGCGTTCAGGCCACTCTTGACGAACTCGATGTTAGTCACGAAGAGCGGCGGGCAGAGGTAGTCAATCAGTTGAATACATTGGTATCAAGGGTTCGGAAGAGGGTCAAAGCAGGGGCGACTACAGGAGACCCGGTCCAAGATTACGTGCTGCTGGGTTTCTGGAGGTTCGGTGGTGAGATCTTGGAGAGGTACCGTGCTTTGGCGGAGCAACTTGCTCAGCACACGGGCGAGTTCGTATTGCAATACGAACTCAAAGAAAAGACCGGTTCAGCGCTTTTCCCGGAAGTTACCCATAAAGAACACCTTGCTATTGGCGTTTTGCTAGGAGGAGAGCTTCTTTTTCCGGCTGGGGAAATAACTTGCCGCCTTCCTACAGGGCGGTACGTGGCAATAAATGGAGACGCGCGCCTTTGGGAGGGTAACTTGAAAGTTTCCCGGCTCTGGGGTTCTGGGAGCACCGTCGGGTGTCCTCGCTCCATAGTGGTTAACCGCACACAGCTCAGGAGCTTTCCCGGGGATCAGAGTAAGCCCGTTCCAAGGGTGCAGATAGTTGTCGGCGACGAAGAAGTGCGGGATTGGTTCCGGGAGCGCGGCTCTGATTATGAGGGAATTCTTGAGCACGCGGCAAAACTTCTCGACCACACGATTCCGCTGACGGAAGAAGAGCTTGCGGAGCTCAAGGCCGAGCGGGAGGCTTGTCTAGCGCAACTTAAGAAGCTCGTAGTGGAGCGTAAGAAGCGTTGGCGAACATTCCTTGAACATGCGGAGTTAGGGATAATGGCTTCTAGAGAACCTCTCAGAAGGTTCAGAGTTAAAGATGAAGAGGTTCAGGCAATGGTCCGGCGGGCGGTGGATTTGGAAGTAGACCCTGAGGAGATAAGTCTGGTTGAGTAAATAGTTTGTAGTCTATGGGCGTCACCCGAGTGATGCCCATTTTCTTTTTCAATTCCCACCAAATCTTCTATTTCTATCTGAATAATCAATAATTGCAGTGCGAAGCTTTTCGGGGGTGAAGGCGGGGAAGTAGCTGGGTTCAAAGTAAATCTCACTGTAGGCGCACTGCCATGGCATGAGTCCAGAAAGTCTCTTTTCTCCGGAAGTGCGAATAACCAAGTCCGGGTAGGGGTAGGGTTGCTCTCCGGTATCTAAATAATTTTTGAAGAGGAAATAGGGATATTTGTCTTGCCATTTGCCAACTTCTTCAGATAGTTTTTCCGCGGTAATTTTTCCTTCTTTTATGTCTTTGACAGCTTTTTTGATAGCACGTAGAATTTCGTCCTGTCCACCGTAATCAAGGGCAATATTGAATACGTGTTTGGTATTTTCCTTGGTTTTTTCCACGGCGTCTTCTAATTTTTTTAGTAAGCTCTTGGGTAACCTATCCTTTCGCCCCAGATGGAAAATCCTGGCCCCGTCTTTTTTTGCTTGTTCCAGATTATCATCAATGGCCTGTTCAAAGATGCTCATTAAGTGTTCCCGCTCTTTCTCGGAACGTTTCCAGTTTTCAGTGGAGAAACCCCAGAGGGTCATGGTGTGGATGCCAAAATCGCGAGCGGCGCGGATAATTTCTTTACCTGCGTTGGCCCCGCGTCGGTGACCCTCTATTGCGGGAAGCCCTTTCTCACGAGCCCAACGCCGATTCCCATCGGGTATCACTGCTAAGTGTTTAGGTATTTTTGTGTTCTCAGGTAGTTTTGGAGTTTCTGCCATTGCTCTAATATTTTAGTCCTAGAAAGATTTTTTTTGCAAATTTTTTATAAATTAAGGTCCGTTTCGATCCCGACCTGGTCGGGAGAGAAACCAAAAGAGAAGAGGAAACATCCTATTTTGATTTCTCACTTCGTTCGAAAAGGGAAAAGATTAATCAGTGATCCCTTTCCAAGATGAAATCAATACCTGCTTTGAGCTGGTCCCTGGCGGGTTGCTGGGAAAGGAAAGCAAGCTCGGTTTGGAAAATAGTGCGTGCTTCTTTTGCGAATTCCTCGCCCATTGTGCGAGCGTATTCCAGACTTCCGTATTTTTTCATTTGTTCAATAACCCACGTTACTTCTTCAGGTTCTTTTTCCTCGCGGGGTTTATTCATAATTGATTGTAATTTTTTGCGCTCTTTATTTTTAATATTACGAAACAAATGCAAAAGCATGAGTGTTATTTTTCCCTCGTAAATATCATTGCCCTTTTGATCTTTGAGGCCTCCGAAGGTGCTAGTGATGTCCAAAAGATCGTCGCGGATCTGGAAACAGCGTCCTAATGGTTTAGCGAAACGGTACAGTGCTTCCAGCTGTTTTTTATTTGTACCGGCAGCAATAGCTCCCAGACGCATTGGTCCGGCAATTGTGTAGGAAACTGTTTTACCGTCGACAATGAATAAGTAGTCCTCATCTTGTAGGTTCCAAGATTTTTCTTGGTTCCATTTGATTTCAATGCTTTGGCCAATTGCAGTACGGGTGAGGAAAGTATAAAACTCGTCAATTATTTGAAAAGCTTTCTCGGCTCCTAGGATATCTTTGGTGTCTTTGGCAATTTTCCAGGTTATAAAGTGTAATGCATCGCCTGCATTCACAGCTAATTCTGGTGTGTAGATGCGGTGAAGGGCCGGTTTACCTCTCCTTTCCAACGAGTTATCTTCGTAGTCGTCATGGATGAGCATCCAGTCTTCGGAAGTTTGCATTGCCGCGGCAAGTTTGACTGCTTTTTCTTGCGCGAGTCCCATTGCTTCTGCAGTGAGTATCAAGAGGGTAGGCCGCACGTATTTTCCTTGTCTTTGCGGGTAATCCTTTACCATATTCCAGTGTTCTTTTACTTCTTCTTTGTATTTTGCTGGAATGTTTGAGTGGGCAGAAGGAGGCAGAGGGTTGTCGAGATATTTTTTTATTTCGGGCCAGACTAGTTTTTTCTTTTCTTCGAGGACTGCTTTGAAGTTATGTTTCATTTGTAGGCGTATTTTAGCACACCTTTTAGAGTAGCAACCTTTAGGTTGCGCTCTTTGTTCTTGTAGTTGCAGGGCTTGTCCCTGCTTCTTTGGTTATCGTAGAGACGTAGTACTTGTCACGTGTTCTGACTATACGTGATACCCCGTCTCTATAATTTTGTATAGGTATTTTCTTTGTAGCTGCGCGATTAATCGCGCCTCTACATTATACAAAACTCTTTCGGAGCTTTTATATTTGTGGTACATTATGCCTATGTCCAAAAGGACTTTGGCCCGCAAAACTTTAGAAAAAGTTGGTGAGAAAGTTACCCTCAAGGGTTGGGTAGATAGACGGCGGGATCACGGTGGGGTGGCTTTTCTTGATCTCCGCGACCGATCGGGGATTGTTCAGATTGTTTGTACGCCTGAACAAATTGAGCCCTTGCGCGATGAATATGTTGTAGAAATTAAGGGTGAGGTTAAAGAGAGGCCAGAAAACATGGTTAATTCAGATCTCGAGACAGGTACTGTGGAAGTTAAAGCTGCAAAAATTAGGATTTTAGCCAAGTCTGAAACACCAACCTTTGATATTCACGGAGAAGGTTACGATATAAATGAAAAAAAACGCTTGGAGTACCGTTATTTAGATTTACGCAGGCCGCGGTTAACAGAGAATTTGCGATTTCGTAGCAAGGCTGTTCAATTTATTCGTAATTACCTTATGGAACGTGATTTTGTGGAGATTGAAACACCGATCCTTTCTAAATCTACACCGGAAGGAGCACGGGATTTTTTGGTTCCTTCTCGGTTGCAGCTGGGTAAATTTTATGCTCTTCCCCAAAGCCCTCAGCAATATAAACAGCTTTTGATGGTAGCAGGTTTTGAACGTTATTTTCAAATTGCGCGATGCTTTCGTGATGAGGATTTACGTGCGGACAGACAGTTAGAGTTTACTCAGCTGGACTTAGAGATATCTTTTCCAACTCAGGAGGAAATTTTAAGTTTGACTGAGAATTTGTTTACAAATCTAGTGGAGGAATTAACTGATAAAAAAATTACCCAAAAGCCATTCCCCTGCTTGAATTACGAGGAGGCAATTGAAAAGTATGGAACAGACGCACCTGATTTGCGTAAGGACAGGAGCGATTCTAGTGAATTAGCATTTTGTTGGGTAATAAATTTCCCGCTCTTTGAAGAAGATGCTGAGGGAAATCTTGGTCCTTCTCACCACCCGTTTACAGCCCCTCGAGAAGAGGATATACACTTGTTAGATTCAGAGCCGCTGAAGGCTCGTTCTTACCAACACGATTTGGTACTAAATGGTCATGAGGTGGGTGGCGGTAGTATTCGGATTACTGATCCCGAGGTCCAGACTAAAGTTTTTGAAATTTTGGGTCACAGTCGGGAAGAAATTGAGGAAAAGTTCGGGCATTTACTTGAGGCTTTTAAACATGGTGTTCCACCCCATGGGGGTATTGCTCCGGGTATTGACCGTCTAATAGCTATTCTCTGTGGTGAAGAAAATATTCGTGAGGTTATGGCTTTTCCAGTTACATCGTCTGGAGAGACAGCGGTTATGGATGCTCCCAGCAGGGTTGATGAAGAGCAGTTGCGTGAATTAGGAATTAAAATTATAGAGAATGATAATGGTGGCTAATATAATCTTCAGTTAGGTTCAACCTTTTCCCAAATGGCTAATTTTTTCTTTACAAGAACAAAGAGGCGATTGCGTGCTGCTTTTGCGAAAGCACGCTTTCAAGGTTATCTAGGCGTTCCTCAGGTACTCAGGGCTGTGGGGGTTGTTTTTCTTCTTGCTTGCACTCTTTTTTCCAGTCCTTCTTCCCTTGTCCGAGGCAGTGAGGTAGAAGACCAGAAAGCAGGGGAAAACCCCCAGGGATTAGTTGCTGGCGCAAAGGAAGATTCTTCTAAGCCAAGAGAGCCAGAATGGCCTAAATTAGGCGAGGCCCCCCCAGCGTTTCCAGAAGTTTCCGCAGAAGCTATTTTGGTGCGGGACAGTAAGACAGGAAAAGTTTTGTATGAGAGAAATCCCACCGAAAGAATGGTACCAGCCTCCCTAGTTAAATTAATGACTGCTTTGGTTAGTTTGGATAAATATTCTTTGGAAGATGAGTTGATTGTTTCTGAAAACTGTCTTTCAGGCTTGGAGGGAAAAGCTCAAATGGGCTTGCAAGCAGGGGAGAGAGTTAAGGCGGGAACCCTTTTGTACGGACTTTTGTTGCAGTCTGCAGCCGATGCAGCTTGCGTTTTAGCGAGAAATCCAGAAAGTATGCTTGATGATTCCCGCGCGCCGGAACAACTTTTTATTGAGGAGATGAATCAGAAAGCTTGGGAATTGGGCTTACGTAATACCCATTTTCAAAATGTTATTGGTGTAGATGAGGAGGGGCAGTATTCAACTGCAGCAGATCTTTTGCATTTGGCTCAAGTTGCAATGGAAAATCCTGTTTTTAGAAAAATAGTGGGTACTGGAGAAATTAATTTGCATAATGCTTCTGACCCCCCAACCCGATGGCATTATGTTCAAAATACAAATGAACTGCTTGCACCAGAGCTAGAAGTTACGGGAGTTAAAACTGGCACTACTGGAGGTGCTGGCGAATGTTTGATTGCTTCTTGGTTGTGGGAAGATCGGGAAGTTTACGCAGTGCTTTTGGGAAGCGAAAAGGATTTGCGTTTTTCAGAAATGCAAGAAATTATGCAGTGGGTAGATTCCTCATTTGTTACTAATCCTACCCCTCGTTAGTTTCTTAGGATTCTTGGCTTGTCCATTCTTGAGGTATAGCATTTAAATAAAACACAATTTCCCAGGGTTTTTGATTTTTAACTTCAGCCAAGCCTTTGAGAACATAGATAGGTGTTAGATGGTTTTGCGGTTCTTTGGACTCAAAATATGCTAATTGCATACTTTGGATTCTTACCTTTTCGACTAGGGGCGGGGAGGGTTTTTGGTAGAAACCTACCCCCTGTGGCTTAAGATAAACCAGGGCTGCTTCCCCATTTTCTAATTTTTTCCAAGCTTCGCTGGAGGTTAGTAAAGGGTAGGTTGAACCTTCGTCTGTTTTTATTTTCCAATTTTGGTATTCAGCTATTGGTACTTGATCAGTGACGGAACCATAGGAGCCTCCGGCAACTAGTAGGGTAGTTAACCCTTGGTTGGGTGCCGGTCCCAAGACATTATAGCTCTTCCCATCTACATTTATAACTTTAAAAAGATCTACTCGAGTTAGGTGAGCTTGGGAAAGACTTTCTACTACGCTGAGATTCCCCTTCTCTATGTGAACAAAAGAAACTTCTCTTTTTGCGCTTTCTAGTGTCTTGTTTCCTAAACTAAGTCGGTTAAGAAAATTTTGGGCAGTGTTTTCAGCAAGTTGCTTGGTGGGAGCATTGCCCTTTGTAAGTTGCATTTCTAATGTTTCTGGGTCGTAGTTGAGAGTAAAAGCTTGGCTTACTATGTTCATGTCTAGTGTTCTTTTTCCTTCTTCCCATCGATATTCTGTGGGAGAGATGGCTTTGGGTTTGGAGGTAAAACCAAGACTTTTTGCTAGGTCTTCCGCTTGCAACTCTGTAAGTGGCGTGGTTGGGTTTTTTTCTAAGGGAAATACAGGCAGCCGGTCCGGCATTGGAGGTAATCTTCCGGTAGGGGTGTCTGGTTCATAGTTCCATTTAGATAAGTCAATATCACTCGAGGGTATTTTTGGTATGCTTATTTTTCCAAAAGCAGTTTCTGGAGGCGGTTTTTCGGGAGGAAAAAAGTGATGGTAAACTCGGACTCCCACATTCCACCCTATTCTACCCACAGTGATAACTGCTAAGAATATTATAAAAGCGGCAACACCGCGCCTTGTAACTTTAGAAACTTGGCTTAAGCTCATTGGGGATTCCTGTTGATAATCTTAGCATGAAATCATTAGAACATAAAAGCATTGAAACATAAGAAGAAATTAACCTTCGGTTGAGATTAGGAGAAATTACGGCTTCGCCGTGAAATTACTAATTACTAATTACTAGTTGCCAGCTGCTAACTACTAAAAATAGTTTGTTATAATAACTATGTTGCTTATGCCAAATGATAATTCTCTAGAAAATGTAAGAGTGCGCAGTGCTCCTTCTCCCACTGGCCGCCCGCATATTGGTACTGCTTATAATGCTCTTTTTAATTATGTTTTTGCAAAAAAACATGGTGGTACTTTTATTCTCAGGATAGAAGACACAGACCAATCCCGTTACGATGAGGATTCTGAAAAGGAAATTTTTGAGCTGTTGCGTTGGTTGGGTTTAGAGCCAGAAGAGTCACCAGAAATAGGTGGTAGTTTTGGCCCCTACCGCCAGTCGGAGCGCTTGGATGTTTACCAAAAATATGCAAAGCAGCTAGTGGAGCAGGGCGATGCCTATTACTGTTTTTGTTCTGCCGAAAGGCTAGAAAAAATTCGCGAAAAGTGCCGAGCCTCGGGAACTCCCCCTATGTATGATCGTTGCTGTCGTGATCTAGATCCAGAGGAAGCTAAGGAACGAGCAAAGAATGAGTCGCACGTAATTCGGCTTAAGGTTCCGCAAGAAGGTGTGACCACATTCCATGATATTGTTCGCGGAGATATTGAAGTTGAAAACAAAATTATTGATGACCAAGTTCTTCTTAAGTCTGATGGTTTTCCCACTTACCATCTTGCTAATGTAGTGGATGATCACCTGATGGAAATTAGCCATATAATTCGCGGGGAAGAATGGATTTCTTCTGTTCCCAAACATATTTTGCTTTACAGTGCTTTTGGTTGGAATCCTCCTGTTTATGCTCATACACCCTTGATGCGTGGGGAGGATGGTTCTAAGTTAGGTAAAAGGCACGGTGCTCAGCCAGCTTCGGAGTACCGCGAGCAGGGCTATTTGCCAGAGGCACTGCTTAATTATTTAGCGCTTTTGGGTTGGACCCATCCAGAAGAAAAAGAGTTTTTTACGTTGGAAGAGATGATTGAAAAATTCGAGTTAGAGGATTTGGATGCAACTGCTCCAGTTTATGACCCGGATAAGCTCCGGTGGCTAAACGGAAAATGGATAAGAAAGCTCAGTGTAACTGAGCTAATTTCAAAATTGAAAATTTTAAATTTAAAATTCTTTCAATCTATGCCGGAGGATAGATTGAAGGACATCGCTGCCCTTGTTCAAGAACGTATGGAAACACTTCGAGATTTTGATGATCTAGCTAGGTTCTTTTTCGAACGGCCAGATGTGGATAAAGAACTCCTTGTTGAACAGGCGCACGGGAGTGAAGGTGAAGCAAAAGAAATTTTGGAATCTGTGATTAAAATTCTGGAAACTGTCGAACTGTCGAACTGCCCAACTGACAAACTGGAGGAGGCCTTTCGTAAGAAGGCCGACGATAAAGGCTGGGGAATGCGGGCAATTTGTATGACCACCCGGGTAGCAATAACTGGTAAAACAGTTTCTCCTCCTCTTTTTGATTCTATTTGCGTATTAGGTCGTAAGGAGACAGTTTCAAGGATAAAAGCAGCCTTGAAAAAAAGCAGTTAGTTGGTTTTTTTTTGATTAAAAAAGAAGGGCAGGATAGTTAGGACTGCTGGGGGGTTTCTGATTGCTGTTCTTTTGTTAGGTCCTTCTTTTTACCTCCAGAAAGAAGTTTTCCTACTGCAAATCCTAAACCAAATCCTAAGATCAGAGCAC
>CAZOPS010000007.1:0-23877 GCA_964581885.1 uncultured Candidatus Saccharibacteria bacterium
AACGATGCCTGGAAAAAAGGCCATTCGGGAGCTTCAGATGCGGCGGCATCCCAAGCCTACAAGCTTGGGGTAAATGTGATCAACTATGCTTTCAACCGTTACATGGAGATGAATTTCGGCGGTAAAATCGGAAAATGAGTTACCCCGCGCGTCGTGCAAATTGCATCGGCTCGTATTCATCCTGAAACGAAAGAAAAACTTCCGGCAGGTCGCAGGGCCCATGGTCTTTTGGTGCGCCCTTTCGGCCGGTCCGCGAGGCCGCGGACCCTCCTTCAAGAACCTCTCAGGTCCTTTCTCCGGCAATGCCCTCGGGAGCAACGGCGGCCCCACCGCCCGCAAGTCGAAAAACGGCTAAAGGAAACCATGCCGCAAAGCCTTATATTTTTTTAATTCGGAATGATCACGAAAAACAGAAAAGAGGTGGGACTTGACATGTTTATTAACCTCGTCTTTGTTTCTACCATTCTTAGGAAGGTAAGCGCTCAAGAAAAATAAAGAAGATTCAGGAGAAGCAGAGTAAGAAATTAGTTTAGAAATATTTTCAGTGTAAACTCCCATGTCCAAAGAAATTTTAACATATTTAAAAAGAGTAAAAAAGAAGCCGGAATAGTAGCTTAAGCCACTACCCCGGATTCAAACAGGTACACTAATGGACGGGTAACACCAGGTCCGCTCCTGATTTCCACATTTTTCTTATCTGGGTTTGGTGCTCAACCAAAACGACCACAGGAGGAGCGCCTTCTACTTCCTTATAGATTTCGATGAGTGGTGCTACAGGAAACCTCTTACAAAAGAAAACCGCAATGTCGTGGGTGCACTTTGAATTCCCAAAGATCTTGTGCGGTAGATTACAGAACTCAACTTCGCACCCACTTTCTTCCAACCTCGTTATAGTGTCCGTAACTTCCGGATACTTTTCTATAGAGAAAACAAAAACGGTATCCGGATCTTCCTGAACATGTCCGATTCTATCCGAGAGTTCCAGAATCTCCCTCTGAACAGTCATCTTCACCAATGCCCAAACACCTCTTAACGTACTCCGCAATTTACTCACCTCCCTTTCTTAACTCTTTTCTCTCGCTTCCCCTTAAACTCAGTTTACAAAAGTCTCTTCAACAACTTCGTGAGTTCTATAAACAGAGTAGCACATCCCAAAAACGGTTCCAAATCTGTATGTTATTATGCACACAACGCAAAAGGGGATTTAAACCGACTCCGAAATAACACCTAAAGATAAAGGGAGGAGAGCGTGGTGGAAAATATAAAAATCAGAGGGACTAAAAAACGCACTACCAAAGTCAGAGTTACTCCAGAATACATTACAGAAATAGAAACCGAAGAAGGTAACACTGTTGTCTGCTTCTACCTTGAGATTTCTTGGCATAGCTGCAAACGAAAAGCACTCGTACCTATACCAAAACCCGAACTCTCTGCACTGGAAGCTAACACTTCCGAAGAGGTGAGGCTTAACGCCAAGCTCGTAATCAAAGGAGCAAATCTCCTCAATGCTCAAGTAGGACTACGGTTTGAAAATGGAAGGGAGAGCAGAATTTTTTGGCAGCAAGAAACTAGAGAACTTTGTGGGCCCAGCTTAACAGCAATCAATAAAAGGGACGGGGGTCTTACAATCATTCCTACTTCTGCTGCTTGCAGCGTTACCCAAATTCAATGGGACCCAGAAAGAAAAGAGGTGACTATATTCAATCACTACGAAGAGCCGGTTCTCAAGCTAACTATACCAACGCTAAAAGCGCTGTTAGAGGTACTCCAGCACATCCAAAAGAGGGTAGAAACCTTGAAAGCTGTCAGCAAAGTGTAACAGACAAAAACCATCCCGCTCACATTTTTCTAATTTCCACATTAAGATGTGGGCGGGCTCTTCCCTTTGTTACTAGATAAAAATTCTTCGATCTTTTCTAGTGCTCGCATGTCTTTCTCACGAGCATATTTTTCCACATTTTTCTCCTTCCACTCTAAAACAGTTTCCAAACTGGCAAACTTGTATCCTCCCACTTCCCAAGCACTCTCAAAAATCTTTCTAAACCATTCTTCGTGCCTAGGCCAAAGAGTCCCAACATCGATATCCACACCATCAATAGATACTTTATAAAGTTTTTGATCCCTATCATTTTCAAAGCAAGCTATTTTTTCAACCATATCCTCCCGCACACTACCATCTAAGAGAATGTCCAGATCATGCATCTTTTCCAAACCTTCGAACTCTAAAACTTTATATAAGGTAAAGAGGAGCAGATCCAAAGACTACAAAATCGCCATCCACCCTTTTACTAAGTTGCCCTAAGATGGGTTCAATTTTTTCAAAGTAATCCCAATTAATTTCCATATAAATAAAACTAACTAGACTTTGAAGATTGCAGAAAAAGATGCAAAGCAGCCCCAACGCAAACAAAAACCTTGCCTGCAAGTTCTGAGAATTCCTTGGGAGGTGCTGTTTCTGGGAGCTTAGTAGCAGCCAAAACAACACCGCTATGCAATACAGGCTCGACCATTATTTGCTTTTCCTCTGAATCAATATTTACACCATCCGGAACTTTTCGCAGACGGATTTTTATTCTAAACTCTCCCGGCAAGCTTTCTTCTTTAATTTTTGCCTGCACTTTAAGCTCTGCGTCTCCACTATTATCTGTCTCAAGATAAGGAAAATCACTCCAAGATGCGTTCCAAGCTAACCACTTTGTCTCGTCTTTTGAAAGAGTCCGCGCATGATAAAATTTCTCATTTTCCGCAGCTAAAACCTTGACATAATAAGAAGAGTCACTGTCAAAATTCTGAACACGCACTTCTACCTCAAAAGGATCTTCAATATGCACGGTACTTGGCACTTCAAACTCAATTTTCCTCTCTTCCTCCTCCTCAACCACATATTCGGCACCGTAAACGCTATTTTGGTGCTTAGGCGTCCCTAAAATATCGTATTCATTTGCATCCTTACCAAAAACAGTCTCACCGTCATTACTCATCCAATTAGTCTCCGAGGAACCATCTTCTTCCGGTAAGAGCCTTTCCATGGAATGTTTGGAATCGTTAACCCCAGCAAACCAACCCTCCAAACAATCAATCTCGTCTACTACTTGCCCTGAAGAATCAACCAACTTTAAATGCTCACCGTCATTGCCAAGCGCACCTGTATAGATAAAATCAGCTTCAATATCACTCACAGTAGTTTCATCAGTTCGCTCCAGAAGAAAATAACCGCCAGCAGGAATTTGGCCTTCAAGCTCAATTTCCGGAGTCCCGTCTTCTGCCACCAGCAACCAACCAGCTAAATCCAAATCTTTGTTTGTATTACTGTAAAGTTCTATCCACTCATCGTAAGACGACGCAGAAGTTCCCATCCAAGCAATTTCGTTAATCACTACATCGCCAGGGAAAACTTCCTGGATTTCCTCTGTTGCAGCGCGAATTGTAACGTGGCTAAGCTCTTGACCATCCTCGGAAAAAGCTGCTATCTTCAGAACATAATCCTTTCCTGCCTCTAGATCTTTAAAAGTGTAATGAGTAGAATCGCCAACCGGGTGGCCCTTACCAAACCCGGAACCTTTATCAATAGCTACTCTGTAGAGCACATCCGGAAATGTATCCTCCCAAAAAAGATTAATTTCGTTCTCTCCAGAATTTGCACTCACTGACCAATCAACACCCACATTACTAGAATCTTCTGCCAACACAAACCTATAGAAGGATTTTTGGGAAAGCATACTTCCAAAAGAGGAATACAACAAAACGGAAATGCAAAAAACCACAAGAGAAACAATAGTAAAAATTGTAAGAGGTTCTTCTCTCTTGCGCGCCCCCATCCCAAATCAGAATACCACAACCCCCCAACCACCCCAAAACACTCTCTCCCCCCCATTAAACCAACGCTCACAGACCTCTGAGGTCTAAGAAGCTATAACAACAGGGTTAAAAACTGGAAAAACAGGTGGTTATAAATAGTACTAAGATTTGGTTGCAGGAAAGGGCCTCCTAGACCTCAAAGGTCTAGAAAAGGTCTAGAAAAGGGTTAGAGGGTGATGACGCGGTCGATGCGGGTGATGGAGCTCTTGCTGTAATATTTGGAAAGAGGAACGTTGTTTGCACCCTCGTACCAGGGATCTTTCATAATATATTCGCCGTCTTTCTTTTCCTTAATTACAACAAAGTGGGTTCCTCCAAATGCTAATACCTTCGCTATCACAGGCCCATCATCAAGAAGCGAATCCAAAGAACTTGCCCCCCACTGTTTACGATAAAATATAAAGTCCTCATCCTTATCTTCCAAAGGATCTCCCGCGCTACCCACATACAAGTAACCTAAACCCGGTACAAAGTTAGAATCTACTAAGGCAATATCCTTTGGTGTAACTCCATCGTAGCCATAGTGAGTAGCAATCATCGCTACTGAAGATATCAAACAACCATAACCTGCTACAGAATAGCTAGAATCACCCAAATTATAAGTTCCCCAATTCTTATCTCGCTGGTTATAATAACATCCCCAATCATCGCACTCTGTTTGTCCAGAGAGCAAAGTTGCCCCGCCTTGCGCCGAGACAAACGCCCGCATAGCAGCTAGCTCTGCCCGCGCTTCCCTTAATAATTCTTGGTATTTCTGCTCATCATTTTTAGTTGCTGCCAGCAAATTCTCTTTTTCCCGCCGCTGTCCCGCCAACTGCTCTTTTTGAGCTTCCAATGTCCGCTGGTAACTCTCAATTT
The DNA here is from genome assembly GCA_964581885.1 of uncultured Candidatus Saccharibacteria bacterium. GTDB lineage: Bacteria > Patescibacteriota > WWE3 > JAUXAW01 > JAYEID01 > JAYEID01. The sequence continues at coordinate 4,717 of CAZOPS010000007.1, forward strand.
CTGCTTTAACTGCTTCTACTTCCACTTTCTTCACTTCCAAAAGATCTTTCTGCTCAGCGTAATCCCCCCTAGTACTTTCCATCTGATCAATAAGCTCCTGATCTTTTTTCTCAAGCACTCGTAAATATTTAATCCGGTCAATAAGCCGAGCTAAGTTTGGGGCACCAAAAAGAAGTTCAAAGGTTGAAAAACGCGAAGATTTGTAGCTTTCCCTAGCCCGCTGCTGTAGAACGCGACGTTGCTCCTCCAAAAGCTCATCCAGAGTAAAGATACGCTCCTGCAACTTATCAATGTCAATGTTTAATTCCTCTAGCTCTTTTCCCTTAGCATATAACCTTGATCGGGTTTCGTTTATTCTCAGATTAGTAAGATAAATCTGATTATCCATATAAGCGATTTCATTTTGTAGTGTAGTCTTTTTCCCTCTGGTCTCACTCAACTTTTCTTCAAGTTCTTCTATTTCCCCTTTCAAATCCTCCATTTCCTCCTCATCTACAAAGTCTTCTTCCTCATTATCTTCAGTCTGTTCTTCTGAACTTGAGGTATTAACATCTTCCGCCAAGAGAGAATGCGGCTGCGCAATAAAAGCAGTAATAAAAATTAGAAGGAGAAAAAAAACAAGAAGGGATTTCTTTCGGACAGGCAACCTAAACATGGCCAGTGTATTTTAACACGAAATGAAAAGTCTGTACCAATTAAGCCTTTAAGTACTTTCGAGTCGCAAAGTAGGCTGCAAGCATGCCCAAAAAGGCAGCTCCCAAAAGCTCACCACCCAAAACTTCCAAAGCTAGCACGGGAGTCACTTCCGGCAAAGGAACTTCCCTAAGCAAAGAGGCCAATCGCGGATAAAACGCCACACCCAAACCAACAATAATAGCTAAAGAAATAAACACGGCCCATACCCCATAAAAAGCACCTTGAAGCAAGAAAGGCAACCGAATATACCATTTCCCAACACCAATTAAACGCATTATCTCAATCTCTTCTCTCTTACTGTGAATGCTCATTCCAATTGCAAGCAAAATTATAAAAAGGGAAATAGTAGCAAAAACCGCCACCAGCACCAGTCCTCCCTTTCTCACAACATCGGAAACTCGCTTAAAATTCTGGGCCACATCCTGAAAATAAACTACTTCTTCTACCATTTCATTATTTCTTAACACTTGACTAATACTATCTAAACTTTCTATTCCCTCCGCCCGAATATCCAGACTAGCTGGAAATATATTAGCAGAGATTGACTCTAACAGCGCAGGTTCATCTTGATAGTCCTGGCGATAAATTTCCAAAGCCTCTTCCTTAGAGGTATATGTCACTTCAAGAACGCTATCAGAATCTTCCAATCTAGACTTGAGCTCCAATATGTCTTCTTCCAGGGTTTCTGGCTTGAAAAAAGCAGTAAGCTGTGCACGACTCTCTAAGTAATCTAATGCAACATGGGAACCTAATGTAACTAACACAAAAACTGTGGTTACAAAAAAGGTCAATGTAGTCACCAACAAAGCAGCAAAGCTAATTCCTTTGTCTCTCCAAATATTTACTAGTGCTTGCTTAAAAACATTCATAGGATCAGGGTACAAAATAATACAACCACAAACACCAACGGCAAACAACTGGCTACCAAAATACTTTACTCAGCAGAACCTCCAACCAATCGGCCGTCTTCCAATTCTAAAGTACGTTTATTAAACTGCTCTATCGTCCAAACATCGTGAGTAGAAACCAAAACTGTTGTCCCGTTCTTGTTTATCCGTTCTAGAATGTTGCAAATCTTTTCCGAAGATTCTCGATCAATGTTACCTGTTGGCTCATCTGCCAACAACAGCCGAGGTTTATGGACCAAGGCACGCGCAAAAGCAACGCGCTGTTTTTCTCCTCCTGACAAATTCCTAGGAAAAAGATTCGCTCTATCTTCCAACCCAACCAAAGAAAGCGTTTCTATTGCACGGTCCTTTGCATCTTTTTCTCCCAATACTTCCAAAGGAAGAACCACATTTTCTAAAACTGTACGGGATGGAATTAGCTTGTACTCCTGAAAAACCGTTCCCAATTGACGGCGCAGGCGGGTAGCCATGCCATCACTAAGACGGGGAATTTCCCAATCCTCAAAAAAGAGGGTTCCTTCTGTTGGAAGTTCCTCCCGCAAAATCATTTTTATCAAAGTTGTCTTACCCGAACCGGAAGGCCCAACTACAAAAACAAAATCGCCCTCAGAAACTGAAAATGTTATTTCCTGAAGAGCAAGAGTGCCATCCGGATATTCTTTTGTTACGGAATCAAAAACTAGCATAAAAACAGCCTTTTAAAGGGTATGTTTAAAATTACTCAAATACAACCCGCTCAACCTGCATCAGTCTTTTGTCACTATCCTTTAAATTACTTACTGGCCCCTGAACCTCTGCATCTAAGGACTCGGAAACAACAAGTTTCTCATCAACTGCTGTCAAGTAGATAATTGCTTCGCCATTTTCATCTGTAAGAACATGAGTAGCCTCCCCCGGCGCATCCTGAGCAACATCAATAATACCTGAATAACTCTGCCAACCTGGCTGGAGGTCGGGATCTGTAGAACTCTCATCGCTCTCCTGCTCCTCATCTTGTCCTTCGCCTTCCTCCTGCACCAGTGAATTCTCCGAAAACCACTCCCCCGACAAAAGGTCGCTTTCCATAATTTTTATTAAACTGTAACCGACAAAAGCTGAAAAGAGAGAGACAGCAACAATAATAAAAATTTTTCGCGAGTTGTCTTGGGACAGATTTGTCATTTAGAAAATCGAGAAAATTCTAACTAACCATCAATATCTTAGTACATCTTACACTACCCCAACACCTTGACGCAATTGGGCCTCAATAAATTCATCTAAATTCCCATCCAAAACCTCTTCTGGTTGTTTGATCTCAACACCAGTTCGCAAATCTTTCACCATTTTGTAGGGATGCAAAACATAAGAACGAATCTGATGGCCCCAGCCCGGCACTTCATAATCACCTCTTAGCTTCTTTTTCTCTTTTTTTCGCTCCTCCATTTTCCTCTGGTAAAGCTTTGAACGGAGCATTTCCATTGCCCTTTCTCTATTTCTCTGCTGTGTCCTTTCCATCTGACACTCCACTTTAATTCCTGTTGGTTTGTGCCTAAGCCTAACCGCAGTTGAGACCTTGTTTACATTTTGTCCTCCCGGTCCCCCAGAACGAAAAGAAGAAAACTCTATATCCTCAGAGTCCAAATCTACCTCCACATCATCTTTTATAACCGGCATAACCTCAACCAAAGAAAACGATGTTTGCCGAAGATTATCGGCATTAAAAGGGGATTGACGCACCAGACGGTGTACACCTGCTTCACCCTTGAAATAACCATAAACATGAGAATCTTCAATTTTGTATGTTACAGATTTTAGCCCTGCTTCTTCTCCAGGAGATTCTTCAACTTTACTAATTTGCCACCCTCGCGAATCCGCATAACGCTCATACATCCGAGCTAGCATTTCTGTCCAATCCATAGCCTCAGTGCCGCCCTGTCCAGCATGAATAGAAAGAAAAATATCGTGAGAATCGTACTCACCAGAAAGATAAGTCTTTAACTCTAACTGCTCAAGTGCGTTTTCTAACTCATTGTCTTCCACCTTACCCCTTTTCCAACCTTCTAACAAAGCTTCCACCTCTTCTAAAGCTTCCAAATCTTCTTCCAAACCTGAAATGTTCTTCATTACTTCTTGCCCCTTCCGCCAATCATCCCAAAGATCAGGGTCTTCTGATTTTTCGTACAACTCCGATAACTTCTGTTTTTTTTCCCCAATATTTAATTTTCGTTCAATAGCTTCTAAGCGTTCTGTAAAATCAGTATCCACAGTAAGGTTATTCTACCATACACTTAAAAGCTATTTGACAGATAGAATCCCCAATTGTTAACCCACCAAAGCATCCAGAAATAAGTCTAAAAATACAGCGAACAGAAAAAGAAGGAGGAAAAAGTAATGTCAGAGCTAAAAGAAAGGTTGTTGGACCGACATCTCGTATTCTTCGATTTGGTGACTACTGGACTTAACCCATTACGCCACGAAATTATTGAAATAGCTGCCATTGCTGCTAGACCACCCCACTTTCGGTCTTTTGCAGAATTCAAAATAAAGACCCTGCCCCAGCACATTGAAACTGCAGATCCAGAAGCTTTAGAGATTAACCAATACAGCAAAAAAAGCTGGGCGCAAGCTACAGTACTTAAACAGGGCATTAAGAAATCTTTAAGTACCGTTAACTACAAAGGGTTTCTCGAACATAAGTTCGAGAGCCCTTTCTTACAATGTGGAAAACTGTGTACTAGGAAGAAAGCAGGTTTCTAAGCTCTTGCGCTGCTTGTTCCGGTGTCCCTTGGCCATAAACCATTACCTCTGCACCTATCTCTATGCCACCCAACTTTTTCTCCCGCGGAACAAATTCCAAATGCCAGTGGAAATAAAAACTCCGATCTTTATCTTTTCCCAAAAAGTATTCTGACAAAGAATGAACCCAATAATTATAAGAAACACTTTTCCCGAATTTCAAAGTCATTGCTTCACAAATCCTCTTCAATACATCAGCCAAAGCAGTAACTGTGTCTAAATCAATCTCTGAGAGATTTGCCTTATGCTCTTTTGGCAATACCCACAATTCATAAGGCCACTCTGCAGCATAAGGAACAATAACCAAGAAGTGGGAGTTTTCAAAAACCTTTCTTTTTCCCTCCTGTTCACGCTTTATCAAGTCACAGTAAGGGCATTCCTTATTTTCCCGAAAGTAAATCTCGGCCTTTTCCAACTTTTCCTGAATAGACTCCGGAATTTCCTCAAACAACACTAACTGCGAATGAGGATGAGTAAGAGAAGCCCCCGAGCTTGAACCGTGGTTACTGAAAATAAAGGGTAGTCCTTTATCACTATAATGACGAAAGCGGAACAGATAAGCTTGAACTATTTTCTCCACCTGTTCAAGCGGAAGTTGCGCAATATCAGCAAAATGGTCTGGGCTGTGGATGATAATCTCATGTCCGGAAAGGACAGGAAATTTATTAGGAACCACGCGCACTTCCCAACCAGGACCATTGGGAACCCCCCGACCCAATCTCAAAACTTCGGAAGGTGTCCCATCTTCTTTCCCCTCCCCAAAAGGACAAGACTTTGGATCATCCGGGCTTGATTCTCCCTGCGGTCTATTTGCCCGATCTTCAGAAAGAATGCTCCACTCCCCAGTGAAACTGTTCTCGCGGTACGCACCACAACTACGCTCCACGCCAAATCTATACCCCAAAGCTTTTTGGTAAAGTTTAAAATATTTCTTTGCGGATTCATTCCACGAAAAGTCAGCACTCATCCCCCCCTTTACTAAAGACTCCCAATCAGGAACAGCCTCTTTTAACTTCTTCTGATTCGGTGCCGCGGCTCCATTGAAAACTTTATAACTTAGCAAAGCCCTCTTGATACCTTGAATAAGGTCCCTTTTGCTATAATTTTCAAAGGTAAACCCAGTCACACCATCTTCAACTGTATCAGCCAAACCACCCACAGCATGAACCACAGGAACAGCACCGTAGCGCATTGCCATCATCTGAGGCAAGCCACAAGGCTCAAACTCAGAAGGCATAAGAATAACATCAGCACCGGCAAAAATTTGGCGAGCTAACTGTTTGTCAAACTTAATCTGGGCAGAAAAGTTCTCATTGTTTTCGTCCAACTGTTGGAACTTTTCCTCCCACTTTGGATCACCGACACCCAATAAAACAAATTGCAGATCTAATGACCTTAACTTCCGCCACGCTTTGTAAATTAAATCTAGGCCTTTTTGGTCCGGGTCCAAGCGTCCGACAAATCCAACCAATAACTTATCCGGATCTTGCCCCAAACCAACTACTTTCTGTAGCCCCTTCTTATTTTCAGCTTTTCCTTCCTTCCAAGTAGTGGCTGTGTAATTCTTAAAGATGTCCTCATCTCCTTCTGGATCAAAAGATTCTGTATCAATTCCGTTTAGAACACCTGAGATTCTTGCTTCACGTGAACGCAGAACCTCATCAAGACCTTCCCCAAACTCCGGAGTTAAAATTTCCTTTGCATAGGTAGGAGACACAGTATTTATAACTTGGGCTTTAGCTATACCCACCAAAAGAAAATCAATATTCTCGTCTTGCGCATCCCACGAGAGAAGGCGTGATTTTTCAATAGAAAGCCCAGTCTCTGAAAACAGATCCAAACTAGAAATACCCTGATAAGAAAGGTTATGAATAGTAAAAAGAATAGCAGGCGGACGGTCCAGCTCTTCCACATATTTAGGAATAAGACCTGTATGCCAATCATTTAGATGCAATACATCTGGTTTCCAGTATTCCTCGTGCTGTAGCCAGGAAACAATTGCTCTGTCAAAAAAAGCAAATCTACGAATCTCGTCATCCAGCCCCGTGAAGGCTTCCTCACCTCCGCTTGATAAATATCTATCGTTTTCAAGCAAGAGCACCATAACATCTGTACCTGGAAGCATAGTTTGCCAAACTGTGGTTGGATGACTCTCATCTGCAAAAGGTACTTGTATCTTGCACAGTTTTTCCAAAGAATATTTTTTCCTCTTCATCACATCATAAAAGGGGATTGCTACCCGAATCTCAACACCCAACCTAGAAAGAGACTTGGGAAGTGCTGCCGAAACATCACCCAAGCCACCAATTTTGACAAATGGATCGCATTCTGAAGAACAAAATAGAACTTTCATAATTAAAAAGACCAATAAACACTAGGAGAAGTTAAGAGGACTGCTTTACTATTCTCAAAAGCCAAACAGAGCAACACCCAAGATCAAAAGGAACACGGAAGCCAGCACTGTTACCAAAGTTTCTTTACCCCCAGTGGGTGGCACCTGTACTTCCTCCTCTTCCTTTTCTTCTACTGGCTGCTCACCTTCTACTGTTACATCAATAGCAGCATCATCACTTTGGTCATTTTCCCTAAGAGTAACTGTATTCACAGAACTGTAACTACCTTCAGCAAGATCGGAGGAGAGTCCTGAACTAAATTCAACTATCACACCATTGTCCTCAGTTGAATTGGCAGGAACAGTACCAAACCGCAAATCCTCATCAACAGTTCCGTCTAACCCAGAATCTCCTTCAAACATTTCATAAACATTAGAGCTGGTGTAGACATCTGAAACTCTTACATCCTCCGCATCTACATTTCCAGTATTCCAAACCACCACCCGCCACTCCACTGCCGACCCCACATCCACTGTTGTCCGATCATCGTACCACTTTTCGCCACCAGCTTGGCGAACATACTTCTTAATGTGCAACGCATATTCTCCCGAAGGAGCAACTTCAATGCTAGCACTATCTGAACCTCCTTGATCCAAGACACCTGTGTTTGTAGAAAGGTGGGTAGTAGTTCCCAAATCCTCAATCAAAGAATCGTTGTCTTTAACCACTGCGGTAAAGGTTTGGTAGAGGTTTGGATCTGCAAAAGACTCGCTCTCCGAACCATTGGCAGGAACTGTTCCCCAATCAAATGACGGACCAGTACCATCAGGGCTACTACCATCAAAAGTCTCATAAATGTCGAGCTGATCGTAAGAATCCGTTGAGCTAGCCTCAACACCAGATGTTCCACTATTCCAAACCACAAGCTTCCACCTGACTGTAGATTCAGGACTCACCTCTAAGGTTCCTACTTCTACCTCCAACAACGAGCTGGCTGTATCGGAATACCAAGAGGTTATGCACTCCCCACTAGTATCTATTTCACAAACATACTTCTTAATCTGGAGGTCTGCTTCACCCTCAACTGCAACACGAATACTTGCCGAGTCGGAAAGATCATAATCAGTTACATAAGCAGTATTCTGAGACAAATGCGAACCAGCACCAGCGCTTTCCAGCAGAGGATCCTCTGCCAAAACAACTGCTTCAAACTCCCGATACAAATCTGCTGATCCAAAAGACTCCTCCTCAGAACCACCAGCGGGAATAACCGTGGGCCAGTCCTGATAAGTAGGTCCGATCCCATCAGAATCTGTACCAGCAAAAGAGCTGTAGATCTCGCTTGCGGTGTAATCATCCGTAGTTTCAGAAACAGCTATATCGTCACCACCAGCATTCCACAACACTATTTTCCAAACCACAGTTGCACCCGGATCAACAGGAAGCGTACCTACAGTCACATCTGAAAGGGCTGTTTCTGTATCGGTATACCATTCATCTGTCCCCTTAACTTTCACATACTTCTTTATCTTAAGATCAGGCTCTGTAACTGTAAAAGTAAGGGTGCAGTTTTCACCCCCGCCAAAAGAGGCTTCTGTGGGTTCTGGCTCAGTAGTAGTATCTGGCCGAGAAATTTTCCAAGCTAGAAAAACAGCTCCAGTAGCCAAAAAGACTGTTCCCAAAACAACTAAAATCGTGGTTAATGTTTTTCTATTCATAATAGCTAACTACTAGGGCGACGGGGCAGCATAATTTGTACACTGCACAGTTCCTTGAACATTAGCGCAAACTCTACTTGCCACGCCCCAAGTACCGGTCTGATCAATCACAATAGGTGTATCGTTCGAACTAGAAGGATAAGTAGCACTCCACGTAGGACCTTGTCCACTCACATCCACAGAGAAGGGGTTGCCAGCAATTTGTTCATTTTCCTGAAAACCATCAAAAGCCGAGGCAACCTTGGAATCAAAATAAACTTTAAAATCAATGCGAACAATAGGATAGGGGTTATCGCGCTGCTCCTCATAAGACCAGCGGCTGCTTCCTTGGCAAGTCAAGCTAACAGAATCACCAAGCTCAATCTCCGAAGGAGACGGTGAAACAGTCAGATCATCACAAGTAACATCTTCCTCAGGGAAGGGTGCCAAATCCAACTCCAATACGCAACCCTCACCATCTGCAGTACAACTATCCTGGTCGTCACAACCAGATGATCCTGCATCGTTACTTACCTTTACCCAAGCATAATGTGTGCTTGGCTGATAAGTATCATTAGTGAGGCTAGTTAGATCCCACAACGCCTTGTTATCACCATTAACTGCACTAGGATCAATGGAACCTGCATCCGAACCCCAACTGTAACTAAGAGCACCGCCGTCTCCCTCGGTAGCTTGAACTGTAAGAGTTGTCTCCCCGCCAAAATACGGGAGTTCAGTGGGGTGGGCAGTAATACTAGTACACCTTGGAGGATTTTGGTCAGCTATATTTACATCAAAAGTTAACCCACAATCATTTTCCCCCCACGCCCCACAAGTACCAGCTGCCTCGCAAGCCTGACACTGCCATTGGTAAGTAACGGGACTGCTATATTGAGGAATTTGATAAGTTACGGAACCAGTATTATCTTGAGCACCAGGAAAGTCATCAGCCCACCCATCCACGCCATCATAAGTGTACCGATAATTATAATGATCAAAGCCACTTCCGCTATGGGAACAAGTAATAGTAACAGTATCTAGGGGGTACAAATCACCAGTAGGTTCCCTACTTATCACATCACAAGCAAGAGCCTCGCCACAGTATTGATCATCAATTTCCCAGAGAACTGCATCATTTGCAATATTCGGGTTTCCTACTGCACCATCAGTTTGTCCCACAGGACAGTCTGGAGGCGCCCCGCCAAAATCAGCAGCTAAGCAATTTGTCTTCCAATAATCATCTGAATTTATTGTATAGTTATTTGGGGTTGTTTCATTATCGTTACAGCCGTCAGGACCAAAACTATCGCAGTGATAACGGGTAAAGCTTAGTGGCTGCTCCCTACAATTTTCAGCATGAACAGTTAGGCAAGCCTCTTCCACAGTTATTTCCTGCCCGTTATAATCAAAAGTTTCCGGCCCGTGTGCCCATGAAATCTCACACTCTTCCGAAGGCGGTTCGTCAGAAACACAAGAACCATTTTCACACGTCTTACCTTCTGCTAAACAATCCTGTACCCAGCCAAAGTGTCCATCGTCACAACTGTTATCGGGACCACAAAAGTCACAGCATCTTCCCCATGCCTTTAGACAATCGCCGTGACATTCATAGTTTGAAACATCGCAAAGCTCGGGTTTATCACCACCACAATAATCAGAAAGTTTTGTGCCGGTGCAACCAGCTGCCTCAGCCGGGGCTTCTGTTGGCTCCTCTGTCTTTTGAATTCTCCAAGCAAGAAAACCGGCAGTACCACCCAAAATCAGGGTGGAAGCTACAGTAACACCCACAAGTATTTTCTTACTTTTCAATAATGAAAAAACGTTCCCAAAAAAGGAACCAGAAGGTTTAGATTCAGTTTCAGGATCTGAAAAGGATATGTTTTCCATGGACAGGGCCTATCCCAATGTAAGTTAGATCCAAGCTAGCATATAACAAAGGGCAGCGCAAGCAAATCAGCCGCCACAGCAATGCTTATACTTCTTGGGCGTGCCGTCTGGGTATGTCGCTCCACAAGGGCAGGGGTCATTTCTTCCCGGCTCTTCCTCTTTTTCAATAGGCTTAAGCTTACCTTTAGACCCCCCTCCCCCTTTCCGTGGGCTTTTTGATTTTGAAGATTGTGCGAGCTCTTGAGCCTCATCGGCAACACCCAGTTCGGGTTTATCGTGTCGAAGCTGGAGTCGGCGGGGAAAGGGTGACGCCGAAACTTTCTCTGGAGAAGAAACCCTGACCTGTACCAATCGTTCTGCTGTGTTTTGATAAATATTCTGCATCAATTTCTCAAAAAGTTCACGAGCCTCTCTCTTATACTCTACCAACGGATCTCGCCGTGCATGCCCTCGCAACCCAATACCTTCTCGAAGATCAGTAAGAGTATCAATATGTTCCATCCAGAAAGTATCAATAACACCCAGAGAAATCTCCTTGACAATATCAAACCAAGTTTCGCCTAACTCCTCACGACGGCCCTCCCAAACCTGGGGTAAATCAGCACTATAATTTTCAAGGTTCTCAAGAAACCAATCCAATCGGTTCTCTCCTTTTTCTCCACCAGAATTTTCAACAGCAGACAAAATTCGCCTCCGCAGTTTGTAAACAATTTCCCGCTGAACATTAGCAACATCATCGTATTCCACCAAATGCTTTCGAATATCAAAGTTATATCCCTCTACCTTTTTCTGGGCCCTTTCAATAGAACCAGATACCATAGGGTGTTCTAGCGGAATATCTTCCCTCATCCCAAACCTATCCATCAAAGCCTTCACCCTATCCCCGCCAAAAATACGCATAAGATCATCTTCCAAAGAAACAAAAAATTGGCTAGAACCCGGGTCCCCCTGCCTTCCTGCTCGGCCACGCAGTTGGTTGTCAATTCTTCTTGCTTCGTGCCGTTCTGTTCCAACAACATGCAAGCCACCCAACTCAAGAACCGCGTCCCGCTTTCCGCTTTCCGCCCCCCGCTGTTCGGAAGGATCGCCACCTAACTTGATATCGACGCCGCGGCCGGCCATGTTAGTAGCAACAGTAACTGCTTTAACTCGCCCTGCCTGAGCAATAATTTCAGCTTCACGTTGGTGGTTTTTTGCATTCAAAATTTCGTGGGGAATATGTTTTCTCTCTAACAGACTATGGACCAATTCGTTCTTTTCTACTGAGGTAGTACCCACTAATACTGGCTGACCCCGTTCATAACATTCCTCAATTTCTCCTACCACTGCCCGCCATTTTGCCGATTTAGTTTTATAAACTAAGTCGGATCGATCATCTCTTATAACTGGTTTATGAGTAGGAATAGCAATAGATTCCAAACCGTAAATTTTCTTAAACTCTTCTGCCTCTGTCATTATAGTTCCGCTCATTCCCGCCAGTTTGTCGTACATCCTAAAATAGTTCTGGATTGAAATAGTTGCCAAGGTCTGAGATTCTTTTTGGATCGGCACACCCTCTTTTGCCTCAATTGCTTGGTGCAAACCTTCACTATAACGACGACCCGGCATTAGCCTACCTGTAAATTCATCAACAATAATTACCTGCCCCTCTTTTACAATGTAATCTACATCCCGCTCAAAAAGAGTACGAGCTCGCAGCGCCTGCTCCACATGCCGAACAGTCTCAAAATCTTGCTCATAAAGATTATCAACACCAAGTTTGCGCTCTACTTTGCGTAATCCAAGCTCGGTAAGGCTAGCTGTTTTTTCTTTTTCATCCACTTCAAAATCTGTCCCTTCAACTAGACCTTCAGCCAATTTTGCAAACTCATAATACTTTTCAGTTGCCTTCTCTCTGGGAGCAGAAATAATAAGAGGAGTCCTTGCCTCATCAATTAAGATAAAATCCACCTCATCCACAATAGCAAAATTATGGGCACCTACATTTCCCTTAGGATTAGTTTGAACCATATCCGAAAAGCTGTGAGCCATATTATCTCTCAAATAATCAAAGCCAAATTCATTGTTTGTGCCATAAGTTATATCTGCCTGGTAAGCTTCTCTTCTCTCAACTGGACGAAGATGCTGAAGCCGGGGGTCGTGTTCTGAATCATCCACATAGGAAGGGTCTAGAATAAAAGCGTTATCATGCACAATACAACCAATTTCCAAACCCAAAAAATGTAAAGTCTGGCCATACCATCCAGTATCACGCCGAGCCAAATAATCGTTAACCGTAATCATATGGCAACCCTTACCATCCAAAGCATTAAGATAAAGTGTTAATGCCGAGGTGAGGGTCTTACCTTCTCCCGTTCTTTGTTCTGCCGCCTTTCCCTGGTGCAAGGAGATTGCAGCCATAAGCTGAACATCATAAGCACGCTCGCCCTGCTGTCTCCGAATTGCTTCCCGCACAACAGCAAAAGCTTCGGGCAACAGATCATCTAAGGTTTCTCCCTTTTCTAAGCGCTGTTTAAACCTGGGTGTTTTTGCTTGCAGCTCCCCATCGGAAAGAGGCTTAATCTTGTTTTCCAGCTGATTTATCTGCTCCACAATAGGAGTAAGGTTGTTCAACTGTTTTTCATTAGAATCAAAAAGATTGTCAAGAAATCCAAACATAATCAGGCTTAATTTTATCACGAAGCCCTATCCACTTAAACACACTCACCTATAACTTACTTACCTTAAAAAGGGCTCACAACATGCAACGTATTGCATGTTATATGTTGCACATTGCATGCTGCATGCTGCATGCAATACGTTGCGTAACAAGCATAACCTATCTATACCAGCACCAACACCAACACACACAGCCCCAGGCACCTGCGAACATTGCAAAAGTATCTTATAAAGGTTAGACTAACCACAGTTCAATTGCACTTAAACAACTGAAACCACTCGAAAGGAGAAAGAGATGAGAGACATTGGTAAGTTCATTAAAGAGATAGTCTGGAGTCCAAGCAGTATTCTTCAAATACTAAACTGCCAAAGAAAATTCTATCTTGATAGAATTTTCAAGTTAATCACGGCAGCACCTTGGTATTTTCCATTCGGAGAGGCATCCCATAAAAGCACGGAAGCCCTTCATATCGGGTCTGGTGCAAACAGAGGCAAATTCCAGCCCTCACCAGATAGACCATTCTTTTTTAAGTCAAAAGAATCGTTCGCTAGTTTTTGGAATTGGCGCTGGCGGAAAAGTGTTGAAGAATACAAAAAGCGCTATGGAGAGGTAACTTGGCTTTATCAAGGTCAATATTGGAAACTGAAGAAGCTAGGAAAGGAGCTACTAACAGGATCACCCGACAACACAGGTTACTGGGACCGTTTCTTAAGCCTACCCGCCAGCCTTGGACTAGGAAGCATAGAAATCTTAGAGGTAGAATACACAATTCCAACAATCAAGCTGTTTGGAAAATATCCTTTCACGGGTCGGATTGATCAACTCTGGCATCTTCCAGATTCAGAAATGCTGGCCATTGTAGATCTCACAACCAGTCGGCTGGAAAATGTGAAGCTATTTCAGGTTTCTTCCTATATTGAAGGACTAGAAACCGCTATATCTGAAAATCACGAGGTGGAAAAGCGGTTCGGCAACCTACCAATCATAGGAATAGTTTGGTCGCTTGCAAGTGACAAGCTGCGAAAACTCGAAAGCTATGACCGCTCCAGACTAAGGGCGCAACTTGAAACAGCCTACTCTCACCTATTAGAACAAAAATGGACCCCGACAGATGATGACCACAGCTGCAAATACTGTCGGTTTAATTCTACTTGCAGAGGTGAGCCGTTTGAAACAATAGAACTAGCTAACGAGAAAGAAGGAAAACCTGCTCCAACCTTAAACCCAACAGAACAAAAAGAAGAACAAGAAGCACCAGCTCAGCTCAAGCTTCCCCACAACAAAGAAGACGGGGGCTGGTTTCGGGGCTGGAAAGTAAGAGGAGACGAACCGCCTAAAACAGGATAACATTAAAAAGCCCGAGTTCTGGGTCGTGATCGATATCACAACTCAGCCCTCGGGCTACTTCTTTGAAACACGTACCTTAGTCCTTCTCCGCTAACTGCCGCTCGATCTTACGCTCAACTGAATCTGTTGCGGCAGCTACTTGCTTATCCACTTCCTTCTGCCACGCGGCAAGGGCACCAGGTTCTCCCCTTAACCACCGGCGAACAAAAACGCACAACGGCACTGAATACGTCACCCTTTTACTACTACTACTATCACACATTTATTATCCTCCCTCGTGCGTTTGATGCCAAAGCCACTTGGCTACATCTTCCGCCTTTTTTGGCAAGTCGAGGGCTTCACGGGCAAAAGGGGAAAAATTGACCAGCTTTTGCCAAGCAATCTTTCCCACCTGCTCCTTGGTCGCTCCCAAACCAAACATCCGCCAAGCAGCCATATAAGCTCGCCAGGCATGTTGGTAAGTGCCTGTTTCCGCAATGTAGGGCTCCGATGCTCCCGGAGGGAAAACCCCCCTCGTAATGGCTATTCCTTTCTCGGGCAGATAATCTGTCAAAGCGGAAAGGAACTCTTCTACCAGCTCGGCGGGAATTTCCACGCGACGCTGCCGAGACCAATCCTCAATCGTGCTCACCCGACGAATAACTTTCCGCGGAACGCTCAGCATTATCCTCCTCCTCCAGCATTTTCAATCGCTCCTCCCAATGTTCTTGGACTTCGGCGTCCGCTCCTCCGGGAAGACTGCGCAACGTACTCAAAACCTCCTGAACCCCGCGAATTCGATCCTGCCGCTCATAAGTCCCAAGTTTCATTTTCATGGAAACCTCCTACAAGTCCAACCGCAACTGTTCAACCTGTGAACCATAGTCTTTCTTCTCCTCTTTTTCCTCCTGTTCCTCCTGACTGCGAAGTCTTTCTTCCTTCTCGGCAATAATTTCATCAATCCAATCTAACTCCCGGTCTATGTCCTTCATACTATAAGGAGACAGACCCTCCTGTGCTCTCTCCAAGCGATCTTCTACCTCTCGCCGGTATCCTTGGAGCTCGGAAAGGCTCATCTGCCGAAACGCTGCTTTAGTACGTATAACCACTCTCAACTCCTTTCATACAAACTTTGCCAACCCAAACAAAAAGCTTATTCCAGCAACTTAATTATATCCTATACTTATAGGAAGTTCAAGACAAAAAAGCCTGAAGACTTTTTTAAACATCTTCAGGCTTGGTCCTCCCTAGCAATTATCTTTACGAAGACGCTGTAGTACATCAAAAACCCAATCTGAATCAACCTGCCTTACCTTCCGGAGAGCGCATTCAAGCGAACAGCAGTAGTAATAAGAATTGCCGCTGTTCCCGTTCAGGTCAGGAACCAAAAAGGGTGCGCGATCCACAATGAAGTTACCACAATAACTACAGTGGCCAAAGTAAGAATGACTATAACAACCACGGTACCATTGGAGCAGTTCTTTCAAGTTCACATAACCTCACCACCTCTTTGAAGTCTCACATAAATAGAAGAACCACGGTCAACGCTAACAATACTCTATACACCGCGAAAGGAACTAGTCCTATATTATCCACCAAACCAAGGAAAAAATCAAGAGCTATAAGCGCAGAAAAGAAAGTAGAAAAAAAACCAACAGCTAAAACTTGATAACTAGTCCCGATCAATCCTGTAGAAAAGAGTGACCACACCCCTGCACCCAGAACCACAGGCGTTGCCAAAAGAAAGGAAAAGCGTGCTGCAGACTGGACAGTCAGACCAGAAAACAGTCCTGTGGTAATTGTAATGCCTGAGCGAGAAACGCCGGGAATAAGTGCAAGAGCCTGCGAAGACCCCATAATAATAGCTGATTTTAGTTCTAGGTGCTTTAAAATTTGTGGCCCAATTTTATCTGCAGCAACCATCAGCAGTGCTACAATAAAAAGAGTAGCAGCAACAATTCTTGGAGATCTTAAATTAGTCTCTATCCAACTACTCAAGAGAATACCAGCTATGCCAGCCGGAACTGATGCTAAGACAAGAAATAGTAGTTGGCGAGAGTCGGTAGTCAATTCAGAAATTGAGAATCGAAATATAGAACCTGAATTAGTCTTTAAATCCACGAACAAAGAATTAAACATCTTTACCCAATCTTTACGAAAGTAAAACAAAACAGCCAACCCTGTACCCAGATGCAAAAATGCATCAAAAGCCAAAGAATGCTTTTCCCATCCAAAAACTTTGGGAATGAGAATTAAGTGGCCAGAAGAAGAAATAGGAAAAAATTCTGTTACGCCTTGAACAATACCTAGAAAAAAAGCTTGAAAGCTACTCATGGGTTGAATTAGGAGGCAATTTTGCCTCCACCTTATTTACAAAGCCAACAATACTTTTATGTTCCAAAATAAACTTAGAAACAAAAGCCGCTAACATCCCTAACCCAAAACCACCAATAACGTCTGGCCAACGGTGTACATAAGCCAAAACCCGCCCAGCACCCACAAGAAATGGGACTGCCAAAAGAGCCGAACCCAAAAAACTACTCCCCATTAAAATGGAAAACGCAATAGAAGCACTGGCTGCTACATGCTTAGAAGGAAAAGAAGCAGTCCTAAACCTAGCATTGTGTTCTAAAAAAAAGACTGGAACTCGTGGCGAAGTTTCAGCCACTTCAAAAGGCCTCGATAACGGAAAAATAAACCCTATTAAGAGGGCTACTACATTTACCAAAAACACAGCTAGTAAAACCTGAAAAACAAGCCTTTTATTCCCCTTAAGCCAAAAATAAACAAGGGGCAAAAGGAAAAGGAATATTAAATATTTACCTGTAAACAAAATTAAGAAGTCACTCATAACTTGCTCCCTCAGAAAAGTGAGTACAAAAGAACAAAAAATTAGAAAACCCTAAGTCTGCTCCAACCCTTTGACACTTCAAAGGGAAAAATGTTTCCGAAATTTTTTCTTCCAAAGACTTAAGCGACGCATCTTTTGAAGAACGCGTTGTCTGATTATAAACTGCTAATCCTCCCGAAGAAATTAATCTCTTTGTTTGATGAAAAAACTCTGGCTGCTGAAACTTGTCCGGAAAATTGCCACCCTGAAACACATCAACAAAAAGGAGGTCGTAAGAGGAAGAACTGAGGTCATAACGCTCAGGATTATCCACCACATCAATGGCATCCCCTTGGATAATGCGCAAACCAGGAATCTCATTTAGCCCAAAAAACTGTTCTCCTGCTTCCAAAACAACAGGATCAAGTTCTACCCCATCAATCCTAGAACCCGGAAACTTCTCACAGATAAAGTGGGCAGCTGTTCCCCCACCCAAACCCAAAATTAAAAACTTCTCCAATCTTCTTCCTTGGTAACCATAAGCTAAATCAACAACACGCGACCAATAACGCTTATCAATATTAGAAGCATTTCTGCTTACAGACTGGCGAACACCATTAACCAAAAGCTGGCGTTCCTCTCCAACCTCAACAACCTCAACTGTCCCATAAATTGGCGACTTTTCCCGAAATAAAACTCGCGGGAAGATTGATTCCAGTAAGCTCATAACTAGCGGATTTGTGGCAATAACCAATAACTTAGAAACCTCATTCTCCAGGAACAGGCTGAATTACTTCCAATCCAACCGAAGGCTGCAAAGCATCTGGCACTAACACTGAACCATCTGCTTGCTGATAATTTTCCAAAATAGCTAAAATTGTTCGGCCAATTGCAAAGGCAGTACCATTTAAAGTATGAACAAAGTACTTCTCGCCATGTTTGCTTTTATATTTTATATTTAGTCTCCGGGCTTGGAAATCTGTACAATTACTAGCAGAATGTGTTTCCCGATAACTATTTCGAGAAGGAAACCAGGCATTAATATCAAGCTTTCTAGCAGCAGGAGCGCCCAAGTCCCCCGTACACATTTCTGTTATTTGATAGGGGATTTCCAACTCTTGCATAAGATTCTCTTGCACAGAGAGGAGAACCTCATGCTCCTCTTCTGATCTTTCAGGGCGAGCAAAAGAAAACATCTCCACTTTATCAAATTGGTGAACCCGGAAAATCCCTTTAGTATCTTTTCCATAGCTACCTGCCTCACGTCGAAAACAAGTAGAAAAAGCAACATAACGCATAGGTAGCATATCCTCATCCAAGATTTCATCCATGTGCATAGGACCAATTGCCTGTTCCGAAGTACCTATCAAATAAAGGTTGTCTTTTTCAAAATGATAAGTTTCTTGTTCACCACCATGCTCCAAATAACCCATGGCACGCATAGCTCTGTCACTTATCATTACAGGTGGTACCACAGGGAGAAATCCTTCCCACAGAAGGTTTTTTATTGCCAAATCAACCAAGGCAAATTCTAGCAAAACTGCAGCACCTTTAAGATAACCAAAACGAGCACCAGAAACTTTTGCCGCCCGCTTTGTATCTATAATTCCCAAGTCCTTCCCAAGCTCCCAATAGGGTTTGGGTTCAAAATCAAACTCCGGCTTTTCGCCCCAAGTTCGAACTTTAACATTATCCTCCTCACCCGCTCCCTGAGGAACACCAGCAGCTGGCAAATTTGGAATACTGCGCCAAGATTTTTGAAACTCTTTCTCAATCTCTTGGAGTTGTGGCTCAAGCTGCTTTAACTGACCTTTTAGCTCCTTGGCCCTATCAACAGCCTCTGCAGAAGGTTTACCTCGGGCGTCACTAATCTCATTTATTTGGTGTCGCAGGTCCTCCACTTCCTGCAACAAATCCCGCCGCTCTTTGTCAAGCTTTAGAACCTCATCAACAACCGCTGGATCCAAACCCTTGGCTCGGGTCCCTTCCTTAACCTTTTCCGGATTTTTGCGAATAAAATCAATATCCAGCATCAAAAACTATAGTAGCA
>CAZOPS010000008.1:0-23677 GCA_964581885.1 uncultured Candidatus Saccharibacteria bacterium
AAAAGATTTTAGAAGAAGATGTAACTAGTGATTTAGCTGCAGCAGCACTCGGTCAGAGTTTTATTGGAGATGCCCCTGTTTCTTTGGTTATAACGGCAGAGTACGCAAGAGTTACGGGTAAGTACGGCGAACGCGGGCGTCGTTATGTGCACATGGAAGCAGGGCATGCGGCGCAGAATGTTTATTTGCAAGCGGAATCCCTGAAATTGGCAACCGTCACGGTTGGTGCTTTTGATGATGAGAAAATTGTCAATATCCTTCAAATCCCCGTAAGCCATGAGCCCCTTTACATTATGCCGATCGGCAATCCTAAGTAACCAATTTTTTCGGTTCTGTCGTACCATTAATTTAGTTTATTGATATACCGGAATGGTTATTTTACCGAGAAAGTTTTATCAAAAATCAACTGTGTCAGTTGCAAAGGATCTTTTGGGAAAGGTTTTGATCAGAAAGTTTGAGAATGGCGAGCTTAGGAAAGGAAGAATTGTGGAAACAGAAGCTTATCTAGGTCCCAAAGATTTAGCTTGCCATTCTTCGAAGGGGAAGACGAAACGGACGGAGGTAATGTTTGGTCCTGCGGGGCACGCGTATGTTTATGTGGTTTACGGGATGCATTACATGTTTAATATTGTTACTGAAGCGTTAGGAGAGGCGGTGTTGGTGCGGGCATTAGAGCCCCTCGAAGGCCTTGCCAAGGATAAAAGCCAGGCTTTAACATCGGTCCCAAAGTTTGGCTTTGGGGAATCGGCAAGCCCTTCTGTTTCTGATCCAAGGATTGCGGCAGGGCCGGGGAAGCTTACTAAGTGGTTGGGTATAGATAAAAGCTTTAATGGTTGGGATTTGACGGCGGGGGAGAAGCTTTGGGTTTCCGACGGCGAAAGAAAAAAGCTAAGCTTTAAGAGTCAGTCCCAAAGCTTAGCTTTAAAGAATTCGCCGTCGGAAATAAACATAGTTAAAACAAAAAGGATTGGTGTTGATTATGCAAACGAGTGGGCGGATAGAAAACTCCGTTTCTACATTGAAGATAACCCTGCCGTCTCTACTACTTAGTCGGATTACGATAGGTGATCGAAACGCCAAAGACCAGCTTCGCGTGCGTATTCAGTGGATTTTTTAAACTCTTGTTGTGTAATGGGGCGTGAGAGCTTTGGATATTTAGAAGCTTTGTACGCGGGATGGTATTGATCCATTATATTGAGATAGGTGTCTTTGGAAATATCATCAGTAAGAAATTTGACTACTTTCTCTGTTCCTGCTATTCCTTCGGGGAGAACCAAATGCCTAGTTAGAAGCCCTCGCTCCGCAATACCTGCCTTGTTAATTACTAAATCCCCTACTTGAGAGTGCATTTCTTTTATTGCTTTGCGTACCACATCCCAATAATTTGGGGGACCAGAATATTTTTGTCCTGTTTCGTTGTTTGAATACTTGATGTCGGGCATATAGATAGCAATAACGTCCTTTAGAATTTTTAAAGTTTCTACTCGGTCATACCCCCCTGTATTGTAGACTAAGGGTATATCTAAACCTTTTTTTTGAGCAACATTTACAGCTTCTAAAATTTGAGGTACCCAAATAGAGGGTGAAACAAGATTTATATTGTGACATCCTTGCTTTTGTAATTTAAGCATTGTTTGTGCCAATTCTTGAATAGTTATGGGTTTGCCCAGTCTTTGTTGGGAAATTCTAAAGTTTTGGCAATACACGCAGGAAAGGTTGCAAGATGTGAAGAAAATTGTTCCTGAGCCACTTTTGCCTGCTAAGCACCTTTCTTCACCAAAGTGTGGGTGGGCAGAGAAGATTACTGGCTCTTTTTTCACACCACAGACTCCAGTAGGGGCCTCATTTTTGGTACGGTTCACACCACATTTCCAAGGGCAAACTTGGCAAGGCGCTAATTGTTCTTTTGCTTTTGCAATTTTTTTCTCCCAAGTCTGTTTTGAAAGTGAAAAGTACCTAGTGCTCATTACTTTTATCATAACAAATAGAATTTCTTTGCCGTAGCTTGGGTGTTCGAGTTTATTGCGTTAATAGCTTTGTGCTAAAATGCAAGTGTGAGGAGGTTAGAGTTTGAGACAGCTCGAAAATACCAGCTGTTAAATATTACCTCGGAAGTTGAGGAGATTGTTAGCGAGTCAGATGTAGAGGATGGTTCTTGTCTTGTTTTTGTGCCACATGCTACGGCAGCTGTAATGCTGGAAGAAGATGAGCACGGTTTAAAGCAGGATTTTGTGAAGTTTTTTAAAACGCTAGCAGAGAAAGAGAACTGGAAGCACGATCGCATTGATGATAATGCCTCTGCCCATTTGCTTGCCGGAATTGTTGGGCAGTCCCGCACGTTGCCTATTTCCAATGGCAAGCTTGTCCGTGGTATGTGGCAAAGTATTCTTCTTGTAGAGTTAGATGGTCCGCGAAATTTAAGAAAAGTTCATCTTACTTTTTTAACCTAAAATGGCGGAGAAAAAAGAAAAAGACAATTTAGTTGAACAGTTTTTAGAATTTCTTAAGGAGTACCATGTTATTGGTTTGGGACTAGCAGTGGTAATTGGGGGAGCAGTAAAGAGTCTTTCCAACTCTTTGGCTGAGGACATTATTATGCCTATTGTGGAAGCTATTCTCCCTGGTGGTGCTTGGCGGACTTTGGTTTTGAGCATTGGTCCTATCAATCTCTCAATAGGTAGTTTTCTAAGCGCGTTAATTGATTTTTTCATCCTTGCCCTCGTTGTTTTCCTTTTCTACAAGCTTGTGCTGGGGAAAGAGGATGTTGGGAAGGTTAAGTAGAGACCTCGTTGCTGTAGATACCGCCCTGTGTTATCATCTCATCCTAGAAAGACAGTTTTGTTATGATTCAAACAGAATTTTCGGCAGCTCTAAACCAAGTTTGTGCTGAACGGGGTTTAGAGCCAGAAAAAGTACTAGAAGCCGTAGAAGAAGCCCTTCTTACAGCGTATTTGAAAGACCACCCCGAAGCGGAGGATGAGGAAAATTTTGAGGTAGAGGTGAATTCGGAAACAGGGGAGGCACGGATATTAAAGCAGGGAGAGGATGTTACCCCTTCTGGATTTGGTCGTATTGCAGCTCAAACTGCAAAGCAAATTATTTTTCAAAGAGTTCGTGAGGCAGAGAAAGAGGCCTTGGCAAGTGAATATGAAGAAAAGATAGGTGCTATTGTTAATGGGTATATCTTTAGGAGGGATAAAGGTGTAGTAGTCTTGGACTTGGAGCGTACTCAAGGTATTATGCCTCCCAGTGAGCAGGTTCCGGGTGAAAATTATTCTTTGAATCAGCAGCTAAAGGTTTTGGTTGCTGATGTACGTGAGGGTCCCCGAGGTCCAGAAGTTATAGTTTCTAGATCTAGACGCGAGTTTGTAAAGCAGCTTTTTGTGTTAGAAGTTCCAGAAATAGATTCGGGTACTGTGACTGTAGAAGCAGTAGCGCGGGAGGCTGGTCAAAGGACTAAGATAGCTGCTTCCTCTGCAAGTAAAAACGTAGATCCTGTAGGTTCCTTGGTAGGTCAGAAAGGAGTTCGGGTCCAATCTGTAATCAGAGAGTTGGGAGATGAAAAGATTGATATTATCGAGTACAGTGCAGATCCGTCCCGGTTCATTGCCAATGCTCTGTCCCCAGCTGAGGTGACCAGCGTTGTTTTGGATGAAGAAAGGGAGACAGCAACTGTTTCTGTTCCCGAGGACCAACTTTCTTTGGCAATTGGCAAAGGAGGCCAAAATGTCCGATTGGCTGCCAAACTAACAGGGTGGCGAATTGATATTCGTGGTCCTGAGGGGCAACCTTTGGGTGACAAAATAGTAGGTGAGGTGCCTTTGGAAGAGCTGGAGCTTCCTACCCGAGTTGAAAACTGTTTAGAAGAGGCTGGATTTTCTACAGTGGAGGAGTTAGCAGTTCTTTCTGAGGCAGAGTTGGGTGAAATTAAAGGGATTGGATCTAAATCTGTTGAGAAGATTAAGGAAGCTTTGGAAACTGTTGATGTAGAGGAAGTAGATGAAGAGGAGGGGGAAGAAAAAGATGAAGAGAGGGAAGAGTCAAGTGGAGATGTAGAGGAAGAAGAGGAAGTTTAAATTTCTAATTACATCCATTAGATTAATTTGATTTTTTAGCTGTGAATAGTTATAACCTACGTGAAAAACGATGCCAGATGAGAAATCCAACAAAACTAGTATTAGACGTCCGCCTGTGGTTACGCTCCTCGGCCATGTAGATCATGGCAAAACTTCCCTTTTGTCAAAAATTAAAGACCAAGATTTAACCCAAAAAGAGTTTGGTGGTATTTCCCAGCACACCAATTCTTATCAGGTAACAGCAGAGTTTGAAGGGGAGAAGAGAAAGATTACTTTCATTGATACTCCTGGTCATGCTGCTTTTTCAAAAATGCGATCTCGCGGGGGACAGATTGCGGATTTAGTTATTCTTGTTGTGGCTGCAGATGACGGCGTTCAACCTCAAACTAAGGAAGCTGTTCAATTTGCTCGGGAAGCAGATGTAGAAATAATGGTTGCATTGAACAAAGTGGATTTGGATCATGCTCGTCCCGAGGAAGTAAAAAGGGAGCTTACGGAAATTGGGTTGAATCCGGAAGATTGGGGAGGTACTACAACAGTGATTGAGACCTCCGCCGAGACGGGAGAAGGTGTGGAGGAACTTTTGGAGATGATTTTGCTTTGGGCAGAGACTACTGGTTTAGTTGCAAATATTGAGGCGCCTTTTGATGGAATAGTAGTTGAGTCACACTTAGACTCTCGGCGGGGACCAGTAGCAACTATATTGGTGCGGGAGGGAACGTTGGAGAGAGGGATGGAAGTTTATGTTGGTATTGTTAAGGCTAAAATCAGAGCAATGTTTTTGGGTGAGGAACAGGTGGAGAAGGCAATGCCTGCTACTCCAGTAGAGGTTTTGGGGTTTAAGGATGTACCGGAGGTAGGGTCTCCTGTTTCTGAGAAAAAAGGGGAGCTTGAGGAGGAAGCGGAAAAGAGAGTTATTAGCGTGGATGAGGGGGGTGAGAAAACGTTAAATTTGGTTCTTAAAGCAGACACAGTGGGCACAGCTCAGGCCGTAGAAGCGTCAGTTAAGAACCTCCAGCTGGAAGATTTTAAGACAAATATTGTGCATTGTGGTGTAGGGAGTATTACAGAAAACGATGTTCGGTTAGCAGCAGATTCCGATGCTTATATTTTAGCTTTTAATATTGGGTTTTCTATAGGGGCAGAAAACTTGGCTGGGGAATTGGGTGTGGAAACTGCGCAGTTTAATATAATTTATAAATTGATTGAAAAAGTTAATAAGCTGCTCAAAAAGAAGAGAGAAGCATACGAAAGGCAACAACCGGGTATGGGACAGGTTATTAAAGTTTTCACCCTTCCCCTTTCTAAGGATAAGATTGCTGGTACTCGCCTTCTAGCTGGAGCAATGGAAGTCGGAGATCGGGTTAAAATAACTAGAGATGATGAGGAAGTTCACAAAGCACGTGTAAAGTCGATAGAAAGCAAAAGAGAAGAAGTTAAGAGGGCGGTAAAAGGGCAAGAGGTGGGCTTTTACCTTAAACCCCAGTATACAAACATCAAAGTAGGCGATATTATAGAGGTAATCTGATCAGGAAGTTATTGAAACATAAAAACATAGAGCATTAAAGCATTGAAACATAGGAGATAAGAGATAGGAGATAAGACCTGCCTGCCGGCAGGAATACTAAATTTGAAATTCCCCGGCCTCGCCGAGGTGGCGAGCCGAGGGCGGGCGAAGCTCCAAATAAATTCGAAATAAGAAACCCGAAACAAGAAACAAGAGAAAGAGAAATTACTTCCTTCGGAAGTGAAATTAGGAGAAATTATGCCCAGAGGCATGAAATTGGGAAAAAGGGAGACTTCTCGACCCCGAGCTAAACTCGGGGGTCGGGGTTCCAGAGTGACTAGCTATTAATAGAAGTCATTCTGGAGGAAGACGAGGCTTGGCGAGGATGACGATAGAATCTACATTTTTTCTAACTAGTTGCCAGTTACTAGTCACCAGTTGCTTACTAGCTACTTTTTAAGCTTTTCCAAAGCCTCTCGCTCTTTTTTCGAGAGCTTTTTCGGTATTTTAACACTCACTTTCACATAAGCATCGCCTCGTCCGCGCCCGTGAAGGTAGGGCATACCCTTTCCTTGGAGGCGAAAAATATCTCCGGGTTGAGTTCCAGCAGGGATCTTAAGCTTAGAAGTTCCTAAGCCGCGCGGCTTTTGTGGATTAACAACGCGGACCGGAATTTGGGTTCCCAGCATAGCGTCGAAAGCCGAAATTTCTTTTTTAGTGTAAATATCTGAGCCGCGAAGAGTGATTTCGGGCGGTGTTTGTACATTTACCTTTATATAAAGGTCACCGGGAGGTAGTTCTCTTCCTTCTCTATTTACTGCTCGCCCGCCTTCGCCAGCAAATCTAAGTTCTAAGCCGTCTCGAGCCCCTTTTGGAATACGTATTTTTATGCCCCTGTCGTTATAGGTAAGTTCTTTTTCCGCACCCCTTATTGCTTCAGCAAAGTCTATAGTTACTTCAGCGCGGAGGTCTTGTCCCTTCCTTTTTCTTTGAAATCTGCTAAAGGGCGAACCACCGAAAAAGCTGGAGAAAGCGCTCCCAAAAAAGTCTTCGAAATCCAAATCCTCGCCTTGAGTGGTGTAGGTGTAGGAAAAGGGTCCAAAGTTCCCACTACGGCGTTGTGCTCCGCCAAAGGGAGATTGAGCAAAACCCTGTCCAAACCCACCAGTTTGTGAAAAAGCAGCATCGCCAAACTGGTCGTAAGCTTGTTTCTTTTTTGGGTCTGATAAGACTTGATAGGCCTCGTTTATTTTTTTGAATCGCTCCTCATCCTTTTCGCTAGATTTTGCGTCTGGGTGATACTTTTTAGCTTTTTCTCGGTAGGCCTTCTTTATTTCCTCTTGACTTGCATCTTTTGGTACTCCTAGAATATGGTAATAATCTTTGGCCATTGCCTTTAAATTTTAGCAAGAAATGCCCAGTTTTTTAAGTAGCTACAGTAGGGAAGTCTTTGTTAATGGGGGCAACCATAGTAGTTGTTAGTAGTTATTTGGTCAGAATGTTCTATGTGCGAAGCCTAGTTGAGTTTTGTAATCTTTTGGTTTCTAATTTGGTATGCTAGGATTAGCGGGTAAGGCGATATTTATGTCTAAACTTTTCAGGGTTATAATTTTATCTTTTTTATTGGTTCCTATACTGTTTTTTGGGGGACGCTTCTACTATCAGGCCGCGTTGAATCGAGAAGCGCAGATAGATGCCCCAATTACTATTACCATTGAGCCTGGTATGGGTATATCTGAGATTGCTAGCCTGTTGAGAGACGAAAGTTTAATCAATTCCGAAGTTCTGTTTAAGATTTATGTAAAACTTAATAACTTAAGTGCGCGGCTAGAGGCGGGTGAATATGAAATACCTCCTGGTTTAAATTTGAAAGAGCTTGTTGGGTTACTCCAACACGGGACATTTGATGTGAAGCTCACCTTTTTGGAGGGTTGGCGTCGGGAACAGATGGCCGCTTATTTGAAAAAAGGTCCCCAGGCTGATAAATTGGAAAACATCTCCGGTGATGAATTTTTGGGGCTTACGGAAAATAAAGAAGGCTACTTGTTTCCAGAAACGTATCACGTTCCACGAAGTACTAGTACAAAAGACTTAGTGGATTTGATGCAAGCAACTTTTGTTGAAAAGGTTGAAAGTAAATTTAAGGACCAAGCTTCGAAAACAGGTTTGTCATTTCAGGAAGTTATTGTTTTGGCTTCGATAGTGGAAAGAGAAGTACCTTCTGATGAGGACCGTCCAAAGGTTGCGGGCATTTTGATTAAAAGGTTGAGGAATAACTGGCCGTTGGAAGCAGATGCAACTGTTCAGTATGCAATGGCAACCCTCGGGTGTGGTGCGGGTAGCTTGGAGTGTGATAATTGGTGGCCAAACTACCTGACAAAAGATGACCTGCAGCTGGATAATCCTTACAACACTAGGAAGAATAAGGGCCTCCCTCCTACTCCCATCTGCAATTCGAGTCTTGGTTCTATCCAGGCAGTAGTTAGTTATGAACAGTCACCTTATTGGTTTTATCTATCTGATAAAGAAGGCAATACTTATTACTCCAAAACGCTTGACGAGCACCAGCAGAAAGTGATAAAGTACTTGAGCGGCTAAAGGTTATTCCTTGCTGAGCTAGGTAAATATTTTATGTTTAATAGGTGGCCGAACGGGCGCAAACCTGATTTGCGCTTGCTTTTTTATTGTTTACTCTAGGGAAACCTATTTGTAGTTTCGGAATTATCTTAGACAGAACAAACTCCTCCACATGCGGCATTATTTTGACGAAAAAAGAAGTATCCTGCCTCTTCCGGATTTAACTTCTCACCAAAGTGATTCTTTTTCCTGGTTTAGGGAAGAAGGTATTGCAGAAATATTAGAAGAAATTAACCCCATTGAAGACCAAACAGGGCGAGGGTGGAAGCTTTACTTTGAGGATCCCCGATTTGAAGAGCCTGAAGTAAACGCGCAAGAAGCAATGAAGCGCGGTCTTGTTTATTCCTCGCCTTGGTATTTAACAGCGCGCTTAGTTGAGGAGGAAAGTGGGAAGGAAAAGAAGAAAGAGATTTTTATGGGAGATTTTCCCAAGATGACGGAGCGAGGTACTTTTATTATTAATGGTGTGGAGCGTGTGGTTGTAGGTCAGCTTACTCGCTCGGAGGGTGTCCATTTTTCAGGCGAGATAAATCCTTCTACAGGTAATAACTTAACTACTATTAAGGTGATTCCTAAAAACGGTGCGTGGCTAGAATTTTCGACTTATAAGAGAGATGAGCTTGTAGTGTCTGTTAATAGAAGTCGGAAGTTTCCTGTCACTACGCTACTTCGTGCTTTTGGTGTTGGTAATGATAAGGAAATGCTGGAGATATTTGATGATGTAGATACCGACCCCAACCGCAAGTTTATTCCAACAACACTCGAGGCTGACGGAACTTCTAATTACGAAGAGGCAATTTTAGAATTATTCAGGAAAGTTCGTCCTGGGGAGCGCGTAATTTTGAAAAATGCTGAAGAGTTGTTTACGCAGATGTTTAGGGACCCACAGCGTTTTGATTTGGGAGCGCCGGGGCGGTTTTTACTTAACCAGCGTCTGGGGCTTGACTATCCGTTGGATACCGATCGTTATCGGCTTTTGACAAAAGAGGATCTTGTCCAAATTGTGGAGAGAATGATTCAGTTAAACAATGGCGAGGGTGAGTATATTGATACAGATCATCTTAGTAATAGACGGGTAAAAAGGATTGGGGAGTTAGCGCAAGCTCAGCTACGCACGGGGTTCTTGCAAATGTCGAGAAATATTCAAGGTCGGATGAGTGTTCAACCTCGCGGTGCGTTTCCATCTCCAAAGAAACTTATTTCGGCTCGCCCTGTAAGTGCACGAATTCTTAGTTTTTATGCTTCAAGTCAACTAGCTCAGTTTCATGATCAGAATAACCCCTTGGCCTTTCTTTCTCACCTTAGGCGTCTTACAGTAAAGGGTCCTGGTGGACTTACTCAGCGGAGTGCTTCTATTTCTGTTCGAGATGTCCACCCCTCGCACTACGGGAGAATTTGTCCCATTGAAACTCCCGAAGGAGCTAATATTGGATTCACTACCCACTTGGCTCTATACGCGAGAATTAATGATTTGGGCTTTCTTGAAGCGCCTTACCGGAAGGTTGTTGAGGAGGAGAAGGGGATGAAAGTAACAGATGATATTGAGTACCTTCCTGCCTGGGAGGAGGAAAAACATTTTATTACCAGTGCTTCAGTTGAAATTGATGACAATGGATACATTGTTTCTGAACGAGTTCCGCTTCGGAAAGAGGCCCGGTTCTTTTCAGGATCGAGAGATCTAGTTGAGTATATTGATATCACTCCTACTCAGTTGGTTGGTGCTGCTGCTTCTAGCATTCCATTCCTATCCCACGATGACCCTAACCGAGCTTTGATGGCTTCCAACATGTCGCGTCAGGCTGTTCCTTTAATCAAGCCGGAAACTCCTATTGTAGGCACAGGATTAGAACAGGATTTAGCTCGCAATTCAGGTGCTATGGCTATTGCACGAAGCAAGGGTGAGGTGATTTACGTAGATTCTAAGCAGATTAAGGTACAGACTAAGGATGGTATTGAAGAGTATGAGCTGACCAAGTTTAAAAAATCTAATAACGATACTTGCTTGAATCAAGTGCCCCGGGTTTCTGTTGGCGATAAAGTTAAGAAAGGAGACTTACTCGCAGACGGATCTTCTACTGACTACGGAGAGTTGGCGTTAGGAACTAATTTGAAAATTGCGTACGTCTCTTTTAAGGGACTAAACTACGAGGATGCTTTTGTAGTTTCTCGCCGTTTGGTAGAAGAGGATGTTCTTACTTCTGTTCATATTTCCGAGTATGAAACTTCTGTTTTGGAAACTAAGCTAGGGCCGGAGCAAGTGACTAGGGATATACCCAATGTTTCTGAGGAAGCACTTCGTAATTTAAGAGAGGATGGAGTTGTGGCTGTTGGTTCAGAGGTTAAGTCTGGGGATATTTTGGTGGGTAAGATTGCGCCTAAAGGAGAAAGTGAGCTTTCTGCGGAGGAACGGCTACTTCGGTCTATTTTTGGTGAGAGAGCTCGCGATGTTCGAGATAATTCTTTGCGAATGCCTCATGGTGCTTATGGTACTGTGGTTGGGATAAAAATATTAACTGATGAAAGTTCTGATTTAGAACCAGGGGTATTACGGAAAATTCAGGTTAAGGTTGCACAAAGAAGAAAATTGGCTGTGGGGGATAAATTGGTTGGAAAACACGGTAATAAGGGTGTAGTTGCTGCGATTTGGCCAGAAGAGGATATGCCATATTTGGAGGATGGTACACCCGTGGACATCATTATGAGCTCCTGTTCTGTTATTTCCCGAATGAATACTGGCCAGTTGTTGGAGACTCATCTTGGTGCTGCTGGCGCAGAGTTGGGTAAGAGTTATGCTATACCACCTTTTTCTAAATTTGATCCAGATCAGCTTCGTGCTGAGCTTAAGGCTGCAGATCTTTCTGAGGATGGTAAGCAGGTTCTTTATGATGGATTTACAGGTGATGCATTTGAACAGAGGGTAGTAGTGGGTAACGCTTACATTTTGAAGCTGGAGCACTTGGTTGAGGATAAAATGCATGCACGTTCGACAGGACCTTATGCGCTTATTACTCAGCAGCCCCTAGGTGGTAAGGCACAATTTGGCGGCCAGCGGTTTGGTGAAATGGAGGTTTGGGCTTTGGAGGCGTATAGTGCTGCAGAAATGTTGCACGAGATGTTGACTATAAAATCTGACGATATAGTTGGTCGCGGTCGTGCGTATAAGGCACTAATTCAAGGTCAAGAAGTTCCAGATCCAACCCTACCCGAATCCTTTAAGCTCTTGGTTAGAGAGTTGAACGGCTTGGGTTTGAATATTGAAGGCGTAGGTAAGGGTGAAATTGAGTAAGCGCGTTAACTTTTTTGTGAGGTTTAGTTTCTAAGCGTCCGAGCAGCTGCTCACCTCTGATTGACAACTAGTAATTGATTACTGGTTACTGAATACTGATAACTGGTTAATTATGCCAAACGATTTGTCACAGTTTGAAAAATTTGATGCATTGAAAATAACTTTGGCTAGTCCACAGAAGATCCGTTCTTGGTCTCATGGGGAGGTAACAGAGCCAGAGACGATTAACTATCGGACTTTCCGGGCAGAAAAAGACGGCCTATTTTGCGAGAAAATTTTTGGGCCAACTAAGGATTTTGAGTGCTACTGTGGGAAGTATAAAAAGATTCGCTTTAAAGGTGTTATTTGCGATAAGTGTGGAGTTGAGGTTACTCGGAGGAAAGTACGCCGGGAGCGTATGGGTCATATTGAGCTTGCCTCACCTTGTGGGCATGTATGGTTTTTTGGCACAGTGCCTTCGAAAATGGCGCGACTCTTGGGTATGCGTTCTCGGGATCTTAAAGCAGTTATTTATTACTCAAAGTATTTGATTTTGAATGTAGATGAAAAGGGAAAGGAGGAAGTTATTGCGGTGTTGGAGGAAGATTTGGAAAAGGAAGAGAAGCAGCTTCGCGAGGAGATCGAGACGGAGATCGAAAAAATTGAAGAACAGATTGAAGAAAAAGCAGGTGAAGCGGAAGATGAGAAGGAAAGGGAGGAAATTCTCTTTTCGGGGCGGAAGGAAATTGCCCAGCTGCGTGATGATTTGGTTACTAAGAGAAATAATTTAGAAAAAAAGTACGATGTTCTTTCAACCCACCTTCAGGAGGTTGAACCCCTATCTGTTATTGGTGAGGCCGAGTACCGAAGTTTGCAAAAGTATTTAGATAAGTTTGCGCAAGCTGGAATTGGCGCGCCAGGGGTGAGACGTGTATTAGAGGATTTAGATACAGAAAAAATTGTAGAGGAGCTACGAGAAAAGTTAAGAGAAACCGGTTCTAAGAGTAAGCGAAAGAAATATACTCGACGCTTGAAGGTAGTGGAGCAATTCAACCGTTCCGATGTAGAACCAGCGTGGATGATTTTGGACGTTTTGCCGGTAATCCCTCCTGAGCTACGGCCAATGGTTCAACTGGAAGGTGGTCGGTTTGCTACTTCTGACCTAAACGATCTTTACCGGGCTGTAATAAACCGAAACAACAGGTTGAAAGAGCTGTTGGAGTTGGGAGCTCCGGAACTTATTTTGAAAAACGAGCGAAGAATGCTTCAGGAGGCAGTAGATGCTTTGATTGATAGCAGCCGCTCCCGCCGGCGCCGCTACCGTGGACAGAAGAAGCTTCGATCCCTTTCTGATCTTATTAAGGGTAAGCAGGGGCGGTTTAGGAGAAACTTACTTGGTAAGCGGGTAGACTATTCTGGCCGTTCAGTTATTGTAGTTGGTCCTGAGCTTAAGGTTTCAGAGTGTGGTGTACCCAAGGAAATGGCTTTAGAGCTCTTTAAACCCATGGTTATTAGAGAGGTATTAGCAGAAGGGTTAGCACCTAATGTGAAAATGGCTAAAGAGTTTATTAAGCAGGAGCCTCCTGAGGTGTGGGGTATTTTGGAGCGCGTAGTAGAGGGTTGGCCTGTTCTTTTGAATCGGGCGCCTACTCTGCACCGCTTGGGAATTTTAGCATTTTATCCCAAGCTTTTGGAGGGTAAAGCGTTGAGTATTCATCCCTGCGTCTGTGCTGGTTACAATGCGGATTTTGATGGTGACCAGATGGCTGTTCACGTCCCCCTTTCTAAAGAAGCTAAGAGAGAAGCGGAGGAGATTATGCTTTCTACAAAGAACCTTCTTAAGCCTGCATCGAGTAACCCTGTGGTAGCTCCTTCCAAGGATATGGTTTTGGGGTTGTATTGGCTAACAAGGGACCGCGGGGGACTAGATGAGGAAAAGGTTTACCACTTGGAGGAAGCTAGAATTGCATGCGAGGAAGGCAATCTTAAGTTAAGGCAGCTTGCTAGGATTGAAATTGGCGGGGTAGTTAGAGAGACTACAGTTGGTCGAGCTTTTGTGAATGAAATAATTCCTGACAGTTTGGGGTATATAAACAAGGTCATGGACAAAAATGTGGTGAAAGACATTTTAAATCGCTGTTTGGAAGAGGAGGGGGAGGAGCGGACTGTTCAGTTGGTGGATGATTTGAAATCCCTCGGATTTAGATATGCTACTGATTCGGGTATATCTATGGGTATTTTTGATACAGATGTACCGATTGACAAGCAAGAAAAAATTGAGAAAGCTGAGGAAAAGGTAGCGGAGATTGAACAAAACTTCCGTCGGGGACTTTTGACTGAGGGGGAAACGCGACGGCTTTCCCAGGAAATATGGCTGGATTTGACTAATGAATTGGAAGAGGTTACTTGGAATTCGATGGGGAAGGAGAACCCTATGCGAATTTTGATTGAATCTGGTGCTCGCGGAGCTCGCGATCAGGTAAAGCAAATTTCGGGAATGAAGGGTTTGGTTGTTGATCCTACAGGTAAGATTGTTGAGTTGCCAACCAAATCAAATTATTTCGAAGGACTTTCCGAGTTTGAATATTTTGCTGGTGCTCGTGGTGCGCGTAAGGGCTTGGCTGATACTGCACTAAAGACTGCTGATGCTGGGTATCTTACTCGTCGTCTTGTAGATGTTTGTCAAGAAGTACTTGTGCGAGAGGAGGATTGTGGAACTCGGAAGGGTCTAAAAATTTCGCGCAACGATGGTGAGGAGTTTGGTAGCTTTGCCTCTCGGTTAGAAGGACGGTTAGCTGCTGACACAGTAAAAGACCCGGAGGGGAATATTTTGGCCCGACGTAATGACTTAATAAATAAAGAAAAAGCAGAGAAGATTGCAGAGAACGGTCCGGAGAGTGTGTTGGCACGTTCTCCAATGACTTGCGAAACTCCTTATGGTGTTTGCCAGAAGTGCTATGGGTGGGATTTGGGTTGGCGACGTTTAGTTGAGTTTGGTTCTCCTGTTGGTGTTATTGCTGCTCAGTCTATTGGAGAGCCTGGTACTCAGCTAACACTCCGGACCTTCCACTTTGGTGGTATTGCAAAAGAGGACATTACTCGGGGTTTGCCACGGGTTACTCAACTATTTGAGGCACGTACTCCTAAGGTTCTTGCAGCAATGACCGAGATCGGGGGGAAGGTAAGTGTTGAAGAATCAGAGGATGAGGGTACTGTTGTTACTATAACTTCTGAAGATGGTGAGTCTGAGGAGTACCGAATACCACCTACTCGGGAAGTTAGAGTTGATGATGGAGATGTTGTTCCTTCTGGTTATGCTCTTTCCTCAGGTTATCTTGATCCTGAAGAAGTTCTAAAAACACTGGGCCTACAAGAGGCTCAAAAATATATGCTTTCTGAAATTAAGAAAGTTTATGCTTCTCAAGGTGTAGATTTGGATGCAAAGCATGTTGAGGTTGTGCTCCGGCAAATGGTTTCTCAGGTTAAGGTTATTGAGGCTGGGGATACAGATTTGCTACCCGGCGAAGTTGTGTCGCGGGAGAGGTTTGCAAGGGAAAACGAACGGGTGGCTGAGGCTGGTGGAGAAAAGGCTGATGCCGAAAGGTTGATCCTTGGTATTACCAGAGTTTCACTAAATACTGAATCTTGGCTTTCTGCAGCATCTTTTCAATCAACTCGGAGAGTGCTTACTGATTCCGCAGTGGAAGGTGCAGTAGATATTTTGCGAGGGCTTAAGGAGAACGTAATTGTTGGGAAGAAAATTCCTGTTGAACCAGAGATGTATGTTGAGGAGGATTAGATTAGCCACGCCGGCCGCACGCGTTTCCGAAAGCCGTTCGCCTGGAAAGTGTTTACTGCCGCTGGCTCACTTAGGGAAAAATTTGCCTTTAGGTTGGGGTTAAACAGTAGTGGACCTTAAGCAAATTTTTCTATGCTTTCGTAAACGGTACGCCTGCCGTGCCTAGTTTACAGGGTTATATAAAGTCTGCAAAAGTTTGGTAGATAAACAATTGTTTATCTACCGTTTATCAATTGCTTATCGTGAGGCCGTAAGGCCGAACATTTATCGTAGCTTCCGAGCTGCCTTTAACGAGATATTAATGCACTAACTTTTTAAATTTGCTAAGGTTTTTATTAATGGATAATTAGTGTTAGTATAAGTATTATGCCAACTATTCAACAACTTGTTCGAAAAGGACGCGAAAAACCAAAAGAGGAGAAAAGCACCCCTGCTTTGGGTGATATCTATTCTTCTCTAGACAGAGAAAGAAAGGAATTAGATGCACCCTTCAAAAGAGGTGTAGTTCTTGACGTGCGAACAATGGCACCTAAGAAACCTAACTCGGCGCTCCGAAAAGTTGCACGGGTAAGGCTTTCTAATGGGAAGGAAGTTACTGCTTACATTCCGGGTGAGGGTCATAATGTTACTGAGCACGCTGTGGTTTTGGTGCGGGGTGGGCGAGTTCAGGATCTTCCGGGTATTAAATACACAATCGTAAGGGGTCATTATGATGTGGCCGGAGTTGAGGATCGGGTGACTTCTAGATCTAAGTATGGGACTAAGGAAAGTGGGGAAGTTGGTGGAGCGACAGTTACCGGTGGTGAAGAGTCAGTAGAAGAGTAAAATGTAGTGAACCATTTCGTTCGCTTAGCGCGACAACTTAGTTATTATAATTTTATTGTCTATTGCATTAACAGTTCCGTTTAAGCCAATGCGTGGAAAAAAGGCAAAAAAACGTGAAAGAGAAAAAGATTTAATGTATGGTTCTGAGCTTGTGACTCGGTTAGTTAATCAGGTGATGGAGTGTGGCAAAAAGGGTGTGGCGGAGAAAATCGTTTACGGTGCATTGGAGAGCCTTTCTGAGGATCGGGAAGAGGCTCTGCGCCTTTTAGAACAAGCTGTGAACAATGTTGTTCCGAGTGAAGAAGTTCGTTCTCGCCGAGTTGGTGGTGCAACTTATCAGGTTCCAATTCCACTGAAGCGTGATCGGGCTGTGACTTTAGCAATTCGTTGGATAGTTGCTGCTGCAAAGAGAAAGAGCGGCGAGCCAATGAAAGAGAGCCTTGCTTATGAACTCCAGGATGCTCTTCGCAGCGAAGGTTCTGCAGTGAAGCGAAAAGAGCAAGTGCATCGTACGGCAGAAGCAAACCGGGCTTTTGCCCACTTCCGTTGGTAGTCTGCTCCGCCAGTTGGCGGACCGTTAACCACTTCCGGTACTCCGTTTTTCGCTACGAGAACAATTACGAAAAGTATGGGGCCGTCACCATGTTTTTCGTCATTTTTCCAAGTTTAAGCCCTTCAATCGTGTTTCTAAAATAGTACAAAAATGTGTGCGGAACCGCATATGTTTTCGTAGTGTTTTTATTTTGCTTTTTGCAAAGCGGTTGCATAATGGGGCTGGATTTGTTATAAATAAGGCCGATACTTGAAGAAGTGAGGGTTCTAGAAAAACCCGCAGAGGGTTTTTATTCCCGCCTTCTTGGCGGGAGTCGCCGAAGAGGCGACTTTTTTATTGGTGCTTTTTGGATTATACTTAATTAACGGGAGACTAATGACTATGGCAGAAAAGGACTATCCATTAGAGAAAATTAGAAATATTGGCGTTATTGCTCACATTGATGCTGGGAAAACCACTGCTACTGAGCGCATTCTTTATTACAGTGGAAAAACTTATAAAATTGGGGAAATAGATGAGGGAACTACTCAGATGGATTGGATGGAACAAGAGCGAGAGCGGGGGATCACTATTCAGTCGGCTGCTACTACTACTTTTTGGGCTCCCCTTCGTTTTGAAGGTGCAGAAGAACATTTACACCGGATAAATATTATTGACACACCAGGACACGTGGATTTTACAGCTGAGGTAGAGCGTTCTCTACGTGTTCTTGACGGTGCGGTGGTTGTGTTTGACGGTGTGGCTGGTGTGGAGCCGCAGTCGGAAACAGTATGGCGTCAAGCTGACAAATACGGGGTGCCGCGTGTTTGTTTTATTAATAAGATGGATAAAACTGGCGCAAACTTTTTTGCTTCGGTTGAAACTATTAGTAATCGCCTTGGGGCTAGAACTGCTGTGGTTCAGATCCCGATTGGTGAGGAGAGTGAGTTTGAAGGTGTGGTGGATCTTATTGAGATGCGAGCACTTTATTGGGAGGGTGGTCTGGGAGAAAAGGTTCGGTATGAGGAAGTTCCCTCGGGACTGGAAGCAAAGGCTGAGGAAAAGAGAAAAGACCTTCTGGAAATGGCTGCTGAGCAAAGTGAGGATCTTTTTGAAAATTATCTGGAAAACCAGGACCTTACTCCGGATGAGATTCGGAAGGGCCTTCGGTTTGGTACGCTTAATGGTGATTTTGTTCCAGTGATGTGTGGAAGTGCGCTTCGTAACCGTGGAATTCAACCCCTGCTCGACTCTGTTATTGATTACCTCCCTTCTCCTTTGGATGTACCTTCTATTAGTGGTGTTAATCCAGAAACAAATGAAGAAGAAGTTCGAGAAGCAGATCCTGACGGTCCATTTGCTGCGCTAGCTTTTAAGATTCAGACTGATCCTTATGTTGGCCGACTTTGCTATTTCCGTGTTTACTCCGGAACTTTGGATGCTGGAGATGAGGTTTTGAATGTCTCCAAAGATGAAAAGGAGCGAATGGGAAGGATATTGTTAATGCATGCTAATACCAGGGAGGAGATTGATAAGATATCAGCTGGAGAGATTGGTGCAACTGTAGGGTTGAAAAACACTTTTACTGGTGATACTCTCTGCGACAAAGACAGTCCTATTGAGCTGGAGAAAATATCGTTTCCGGAGCCTGTTATTTCTGTAGCTATTGAGCCAAAAACGCGTGCGGATCAGGAGAAATTGGGTAAGGCTCTTCGCCGCCTTTCCGAAGAAGACCCCACTTTTGAGATCCGAGCAAACCAGGATACAGGTGAAACTTTGATCTACGGTATGGGTGAGCTGCATTTAGAGATTTTGGTTGAACGCATGAAGCGTGAGTTTGGAGTTGAAGCTAAGATTGGTAGACCACGAGTTGCTTATCGGGAAACTATTCGAAAAAGAGCGGAAGCTGAGGGTGAATATATTCGTCAGTCAGGTGGGCGTGGGCAGTATGGACATTGTTCCCTTCGTTTGGAACCACGGGCACAGGGAGAAGGGTTTGAGTTTGTGAATGAGGTCAAAGGTGGTGCTATTCCTCGCGAATTTATACCTGCTGTGGAAAAGGGTGCAATTGAAGCTCGGGACAAAGGTATATTAGCAGGTTATCCAATGGTTGATCTTACAGTCTCAGTTTTTGATGGGAGTTATCACGAAGTTGATTCTTCCGAAGCAGCTTATAAGATTGCTGCTTCTCAGGCTTTTCAAAAAGCTGCTAAGCAGGCCCAACCAGTTTTGTTAGAGCCTATAATGCAGGTGGAGGTAATTACTCCCGATGAACATCTAGGCTCAGTAGTAAGTGATCTTTCCTCTAAGCGGGCGAAAATCAAGGAAACAAGGGCTCAGGGAAACACTCGGCGAATCGCGGCTGAGGTCCCTCTGGCAGAAATGTTTGGATACGCGACGCGACTTCGTTCCTTGACAAAGGGCCGCGCAACATTTACAATGGAGCCTAGCCATTATGAGGAGGTTCCTCAAAATGTGGCTGAACAATTAGTTAGTTAATTTATCTGATAGTTACGAGTTGGTGTTTTGTTGCTGGTTGTTAGACTAGCAACAAGAAACTAACTTTTGCCTGTTTTTATTTGTTTAGGTTGATAACTGTGGCGGTCTGGTACATCCAAGACGCGCGGATGCACTAGCTCGGTGCAGTGAAAGGAGGCCGTATGGCTAAAGAAAAGTTTGAAAGAACTAAGCCCCATGTTAATGTGGGTGCTATTGGTCACGTTGACCATGGTAAAACTACTCTTCTTACTGCAATGACTAAAGTTTTGAGTGAGAAGGGTTTATCTGAAGAGGTGCCCTTTGAGGAGATTGATAAAGCTCCAGAAGAGCAGGAAAGAGGCATCACTATTGCTATTTCTCACGTGGAATATGAGACGGAGAATAGGCACTATGCCCATATTGATTGTCCTGGGCACGCAGACTATGTAAAGAACATGATTACTGGTGCCGCTCAGATGGATGGTGCAATTCTAGTAGTGGCGGCGGATGACGGTCCAATGCCTCAAACTAGGGAGCACATTCTTCTTGCGCGTCAGGTAAACGTTCCGGCAATGGTGGTTTTCTTGAACAAGACTGATTTGGTTGAAGATGAAGAGCTCCTAGATTATGTGGAGGAAGAAGTAAGAGAACTTCTTAACCAGTACGAGTTTCCTGGAGATGAGATCCCTGTTATTCGTGGTTCTGCTGAAATGGCTTTGCAGGGTGATGAAGAGGCAAAGGAACAGGTTTGGGAACTTATCCAAGCTTTGGATGAATACATTCCCGAGCCGGAGCGCGATCTTGATAAGCCATTCCTAATGCCAGTGGAGGATGTGTTTTCGATTGAAGGTCGAGGTACTGTTGCAACTGGAAGAATTGAACGCGGAACAGTAGATTTGAAGGATGAGGTTGAACTTATAGGTATTAAAGAAACACAGGAAAGTGTTGTTACTGGTATTGAGATGTTTAGAAAGCAGATGGATAATGCTCAAGCTGGTGATAATGTAGGTATTCTTCTTCGAGGAATTAATAAGGACGATATTGAGCGGGGGCAGGTTTTAGCTGAACCAGGAACAGTTACTCCGCATACTGAGTTTGAAGCAGAGGTTTATGTTCTTACTAAGGAAGAGGGTGGGCGTCATACACCCTTCTTTTCAGGATACCGACCCCAGTTTTACATTAGAACTACGGATGTTACTGGTGAGGTAGAATTGCCCGAAGATGTTGAAATGGTAATGCCTGGGGATAATGTAAAGATGAAGGTAAGACTTATTACCCCAATTGCTGTTGAGGAGAATTTGCGCTTTGCTATTCGTGAGGGTGGAAAAACTGTAGGAGCAGGCGTGGTTTCAAAGGTAATTAAGTAAATAAATTTGAGTTGAGGTAAGTCGAGGGAAGAAATGCTAGGGATAGGGTCGAGCCTGCCCAAAGTATATTGCAATGGTTAAAGGTAATAAAATCAGAGTACGCTTAAAAGCTTATGATCATCGAGTAATTGATCAATCAGCAGAGAAGATCGTGGATGTAGCTATAAGAACAGGAGCAAGAGTTTCTGGACCAGTACCCTTACCAACAGATATTGAGCGTTGGACAGTTTGTGCTAGTCCTCATGTTGATAAGCGCTCGATGGAGCAGTTTGAGCGGCGCACGCACAAGAGACTTGTTGATATTTTGGAGCCAACTCCAAAAACGTTAGATGAGCTTTCTCATCTCAACCTTCCTGCTGGTGTAGGAATTGCGATAGAAGGCTAGGTTTTTCTATTTTAATTTTGTGGAAGATGGGGTTGTTTAGGCAAATTTCGAAAATAAACCTCAAGAATATTATATTCATGAGAATAAACATTTTTGATTCATAAGAAGATTTGGTACAAATTTCGTCTCTTGCATGGGCGCCAAATCGGCGTCTTTTTTAATACCAAAATAAGGTTAAGTCAGATGGAAATTAAAGCTAAGAAATTAAAAATGAGTAGAATCTTCACAGAGGGCGGCATTCCCCAGCCAGTTACCCTTGTTAAGGTTGATAATCTTGAAGGTTTTGAAAAAGGCGACTTTGTTATTGTTTCAGGAAAGAGCAAAGGTAAGGGGTTTGCAGGTGTTATGAAGCGGTGGGGTTTTAAGGGTGGTCCGCGGACTCATGGCCAGTCGGATCGGGAGCGCGCGCCTGGTTCTATTGGTGGAACTACAGATCCAGGAAGAGTTTG
The DNA here is from genome assembly GCA_964581885.1 of uncultured Candidatus Saccharibacteria bacterium. GTDB lineage: Bacteria > Patescibacteriota > WWE3 > JAUXAW01 > JAYEID01 > JAYEID01. The sequence continues at coordinate 21,321 of CAZOPS010000008.1, forward strand.
GCCAGGAAAGAAAATGCCGGGAAGAATGGGCGGTAATAAAGTTACTGTCAAGGGTTTGAAAATTTTAGAGATTGATAAGAGTAACAATATTTTGAAAATTGGAGGCTCAGTTCCCGGTCCTCGGGGAAATGAAATAACTATTGTGAAGCAAGAAGGGTCTTAAAATCTGTTTCTGTTCGTTGATTTGAAATGAAAGTAAATTTTTTCAATACAAAAGGGGAGGAATTAAAGACTTCTGCAAAATTGGCGCCGGAGATTTTTGGAGTAACGCCGAGTGAAAGACTCTTAGCCCGGTACGTTTGTGCCTACCAGCACAATCAGAGACAAGGTACTGTAAAAACTAAAAATCGTAAGGAAGTTTCGGGTGGGGGTCGCAAGCCCTGGCCGCAAAAAGGTACTGGCCGGGCTCGGCACGGTTCTATCCGGTCGCCGCTTTGGGTTGGTGGGGGGACTGTTTTTGGTCCCCAGCCACGGGATTGGAGTTCGAAGCTTCCAAAAAAGATGCGAAGGAAAGCTTTATTTATGGCTCTTTCTCACAAAGTTAAAGAGAACAGAATTATTGTGTTGAATAAGATGAGGATTTCCAAGATAAGTACAAAGGAGATGGATAAAATTATTCAAAATTTGTTTGGGGAAAAGACAGAACTGATGGATAAGATTTTGCTAGTTCTACCTGGTAGTGAGGAAGACAGGGACATTTACCTTTCTGCGCGAAATCTTTCTAATATTAAGTGTGTTCCTGTCCAGAGTTTGAATGCATATCTTGTTTTGAATGCAGACAGTGTCGTGTTGACGAAGGAAAGCTTGGATCTAATAGAAAATATTTTTCTTGGTGAGGATTAATTATGAAAAAGTACCGAGAAATTTTAAAAAAGCCACTTGTTACAGAAAAGACCTTGCGTTTAGCTCGAGAAAATAATGAGTATACTTTTGAGGTTGTATTAGATGCATCTAAAGGAGCTATTAAGGAAGTAGTTGAAGACATGTTTGGTGTAGAAGTAGAGAACGTTCGTACCTTGAAAAGAGCTGCTAAAAACAGAAGGGTTTGGGGAACTTGGCGTTATACGAGGAAGGGTCCTTGGAAAAAAGCAATTGTGAAGTTGGCGCAGGATGATGAAATTGAGGGTTTTGGGATTGAGTGATATACCAATTGATGCGAATAAGAATTTACGATACGAATTTATACGAATAAAGGGGAGTTGATAAGGTTTTATTTTGTTAAGAGGTAAAGAGTTAAAGGATGGATATACGGTAGATATACAGTTGTTTATCTATTGTTTACCGTGAGGCCGGAGGCCAAACATTTGTCGCGGTTCTGACCGCACTTTTACGCAGTTTCTGAACTGCATTTTACGATTGCTTAGTGTGAGTTTATTGAAAATTGTTTAGGTTATTGCTTGTTAGCGTTTAACTGAGATGAAAACACATAATCCAACATCTCCGGGGCGACGGCACCGTGTGGATGTAGATAAAAGTAAATTATCTAAAAAAGAGCCAGAAAAAAACCTTTCTTCTGGTGTCAAGGAGAAGTCTGGCCGTTCTGGTGGTAAGATTTCTGTCCGCCATAAAGGTGGTCGTGTAAAAAGAAAGTTTAGAAATATTGATTTTAAACGAAAAAAGAGGAATATTCCTGGTGAGGTAGTTTCTTTGGAGTACGATCCTAACCGAAGTGCGCATATTGCACTAATAAAATATGCAGATGGTGAGAAGAATTATATACTTGCACCTCAGGATTTGCCAGTTGGAGATAAGGTAGTTGCAGGTGAGAGTGTAGAAGTGAAGCCCGGCAATGCTCTTCCTCTTGCTGAGATACCTTTGGGCGAGGAAGTACACAATGTGGAGCTCCATCCGGGAGCTGGGGGCCAAATGGTCAGATCTGCAGGTACTAGTGCGCAAATTGTTGCCAAGCCTGGAAAATATGTACATTTGAAAATGCCTTCGGGTGAAGTGCGGAAAGTCCTTTCTTCTTGTTATGCAACAGTAGGTGCTGTGTCTAACCCTGATTGGGAGAACAAGAACTGGGGTAAAGCTGGCCGTAAGCGGTATTTGGGCGTAAGGCCAACTGTTCGCGGCTCGGCTATGGCTCCGGATGCCCACCCTCATGGTGGAGGAGAAGGTCGTACTGGTGTGGGTATGCCCTCCCCTAAGACTCCTTGGGGGAAGAAGACACGAGGTAAGAAAACTCGTAAGAGAAAGCACACAGATAAGTATATTGTTAAAGACCGCAGAGAGAAGAAGTGAGGAAATTAACCTAATTATTCTAATTAACCTAATTTCTAATCAAGTCCCGATGACAAATAATCAATTGGGGATTGGGAATTGGTGCTTAATTAGTGTAATTAGAAATTAGTAATTAG